>CAYRLT010000382.1:0-3887 GCA_964425095.1 uncultured Luteolibacter sp. | reverse complement strand
ATCTTTGTCCGCGGCACGATGGCATCGATCAGGCCGTGCTCCATCATGAACTCGGCGGTTTGGAAACCCGGAGGTAGGTTCTGATGGGTTGTCTCCTTGACCACCCGCGGCCCGGCAAAACCGATCATGCACTTGGGCTCGGCAAGATTGATATCGCCGATGGTGGCAAACGAAGCCGTCACCCCACCGGTGGTGGGATGCGTCATCAAAGAAATGTAAGGCAGCTTCGCCTCGGACAATCGTGCCAGCGCGCCGCAGGTCTTTGCCATTTGCATCAGCGAGAGCATGCCTTCTTGCATCCGCGCGCCAGATGAGGCGGAAACAATGATCACTCCACGCTTTTCAGCGATCGCCACCTCAATGGCGCGGGTGATTTTTTCTCCCACCACCGACCCCATGGAACCGGCGAAAAACTTGAAATCCATCACCGCGATCATCGCCTTGTGGCCGCCGACCGTCAGGCGGCCGGATACCACCGCGTCATCCAAACCGGTTTTCTCGCGGAGGATTGCGGTTTTTTCCATGTAGCCATTGAATCCGAGCGGATTTGCGGAAATCAGGCCCGCATCCATTTCCTCGAATGATCCAGTGTCCGCGATCATATCGATTCGCTCGTGCGAACCGACTAGGAAATGATGCCCGCAGTGATGGCAGACGTGGAGGTTCTGATGCAACTCCAAGTTGTGGATCATCGCATCACAATCCGGACACTTGTTCCACAAGCCTTCCGGCATGTCTTCACGGCGGTCCAAGCTGCGGAGGCGGGGTTTGCTGAAAATGCCCATGGGAGTGGTGAGGTGCGGATCGGGTTGCGGATCGGGTTGCGGAGCCATAATGACGCGTGCTCCCGTGGGCGAAACGCTAGCGCCGCCCGCCGCCCCAGACAATCTCCTTTTGACCGACAACACGAATGGCACGCTCGCCGGGGATGAATACGACCAAGTCAACGTCGGCCGCACGGTCATTCTCAACGGCTTGCTCACGCGCAGGATCAAACACCGGCACCTTCACTGGCGGCAACAACATCGCCCTCATGGCCATCCCCGAGCCGTCAGCGCTTGTGCTTTTGAGCCTCAGCACCTTCTGCCTTGTCTCCCGCCGTCGCCGCATGGCTTGAATGAACGCTGGGAATCTGCTCTTGGTGAAGGCTGCTGAAACCGCCACTAAACCGGGCCGGAATGCAGGGAGAAGAGCCTCGACAGCGATCATTGACGATTGCGTTGTTCCTAATCTGCCGCATGGCCGTAAGCAGCACTATGGCGGCCTCTTCCGCCGCACCGATGACAGCACCTTCATGCGCGCCGCCCGATTGATGACCCACGACTCCACCTAACAGCGCACCACCCAAACCACCCGGCGCGGCTCCACACTGCGTGTTCGGGCCTGCGAGAGCTCCGCAAATGGAAAGGCCGATGACAAGAAGGGCGTTAGTCATAACAAAAAAGCGGGGCTTTATACGTTGATGGGTATTTGATCAAATAATCCATCTCTACCTCATTCTAATTTGGATTTTGCAGAGCTCCGCGGGTGGATAACCGATTCTCTTTGGGAAAATTGTCCTATCTTTGGAGTTGCCTTTTCCCACTATCAGGCGCAGAAAGCGCTCACGAACATCGTAAACCTTTCCGTAATAAGTGATGCAACTCCGCCATTTCGTCAGTGGTTCCTCGGTCATCCTCGCCGGCTGGCTTGCCGTGACCTTCTTCCACCAAGTGCCCTCCCAGCGGTATCCGAAGCTGGAGAAATACCCGACCACCTCGCTGCGTGTGTCCGCACCAGCGGCCAACCCCGCAGTCGTGGCGAAACCCTCCGAAACTTTCGCAGTTTCCGCCTCGCGCTGATCTGAAGGAGCGTGCAAATTCACCCGCATGTCCGAAAAACCAATCATTTGTGATACCAAACCGCTGGCTCTCGAAGTGGAGGCAGGCGTCCATTGGTGGTGTTCCTGCGGCCGTTCCGCACACCCGCCGTTTTGTGACGGATCGCACAAGGGCACCGGCCTGCAGCCGGTGAAATACGAAGTCGCCGAGAAAAAGACCGTTTGGTGGTGCCAGTGCAAACACACCGCCAATCCGCCGCTCTGCGACGGTTCTCACAAGAATTTGCCAGCGGAGTCCTGACTCCGGCCTGGTTCTTTCACGCCCGGCGCTTTGACAAGTTCGCGCCCTCGCGCTACGCAAGGGCATGCGATTTCTGATCAAGCATGTTCTCCGCCGCGATGTGCCCGCCGATGACCTCCACGTCGCCGGCTGGGTGCGCACCCGCCGGGATTCGAAGACGTTCTCGTTTCTCGAACTCAACGACGGCACCTGCCTCGGCAATCTCCAGATCGTCGCCGATGCCGGGATTCCCGGCTACGAGGACATCGCAAAAATGACTACCGGCGCCTCGATTGAGGTGCGTGGAAAACTCATCCCGTCTCCCGCGGCCGGACAGAAGTGGGAAATGCAGGCGTCTTCTTTGAAATTGTTAGGCGAAGCGCCGGATGATTACCCGCTGCAGAAAAAGGGTCACAGCACCGAATTCCTGCGGACCATCGCCCATCTCAGGCCGCGCACCAATCTCTACGGAGCGGTCTTCCGCACCCGCAGCCGCATGGCTTTTGCCGTGCACCGGTTTTTCCAAGAACGGGATTTCATTTACGTGCACACTCCCATCATCACTGCCAGCGATTGCGAGGGCGCGGGTGAAATGTTCCGCGTCACCACGCTGCCGGATGATAAAATCTCCAAGGATACGGAGGATTTCTTCGGCAAGCGCGCTTATCTAACCGTCAGTGGCCAACTGGAGGGCGAGACCTTCGCCTGCGCACTTTCCAACATCTACACCTTCGGCCCGACCTTCCGCGCGGAAAACTCCAACACCTCGCGCCACGCCGCTGAGTTCTGGATGATCGAACCGGAAGTCGCCTTCTGCGATCTCGAGGGCGACATGGACCTGGCCGAAGCTCTCGTGAAATTCCTCGTCAACGAGATGTTGGAAAATCATGAGGGCGATCTCGAAATCTTCACCAAATTCGTCGATAAAGGTCTGCGCGAACGCTTGGAATTTGTCGCCAGTCGGCCATTCGAGCGGATCACCTACACCGAAGCGGTCGAGCTGCTCAAAGCCAGCGGCGTGAGTTTCACCTATCCTGTCGAATACGGCCACAACCTCCAATCCGAGCACGAGCGCTGGCTGACCGAAGAGCATTTCAAGCGCCCGGTCACCGTTTTCAATTACCCGAAGGAAATCAAACCCTTCTACATGCGCCTCAATGATGACGGCAAAACCGTCACCGCGATGGACGTGCTGGTCCCAGGCATCGGCGAGATCATCGGCGGAAGCCAACGCGAGGAACGACTCGACGTGCTGATGGAAAACTTCGCCAAACACCAACTCGATCCCGCGGCTTACGGTTGGTATGCCGACCTGCGGAAATACGGCAGCGTGCCGCATGCCGGCTTCGGTCTCGGCTTCGAGCGCCTACTGATGTTCGTCACCGGCATGGCGAATATCCGCGACGTCATCCCCTTCGCCCGCACGCCTGGTCATTGCGAATTCTGAGCTGGCGCGCCCTCAGAGCATGTCTTAAAAAAGGCAGGGATCTATCCTCCGGGCGGTCCTGCGCATGAAAAAGAGAATGACCCAGAGCCCAGGCGCTTCATCATTCACTCCCCATGCACACGGACCTCCCGGAGGATAGGTCCGTGCCTTTGGTAATATTCAGATAGCCTCTCAATCCGGATCTTTTTCCGGCATCTTGATGCGGGCTGGCACATCCTTGATATCAATGCCCGCCTTGATGAGCGAGTCCCAGATGCCTAACAGGAATTCAAGCGGTAACTTTTTGTCGGCTTCGAGTTCTAGTTTGCGGCCGGGATTTTCTTTCTGATAGGCGGCGAGGT
>CAYRLT010000381.1:0-3167 GCA_964425095.1 uncultured Luteolibacter sp. | reverse complement strand
AGGCGATCGCAACCCCGCCACTATCACCATCGACGTCACGCTGGGCACCGCGCTGCCACTTGCTGAAGTCACTTGCCCGAGCCACCCGGTGGTCGTTGATTTTAAATCCAAGGATCAAGCGCTGGTGAAAATAGAAACCCTCGAAGGTGAGGATGCAGCCAACCGAGATTTCACGCTCCGCTGGAAACTCGGCGGCGGAAAAGTCGATGCCGGGTTGTTATTGCACCAGGGGAAATCCGCAAATCATTTCCTACTCCAAGTCGAGCCGCCGCAACGCGTGACCGCCGGCCAAATCCCGCCGCGCGACTATGTGATGATCCTCGATGTTTCAGGCTCGATGTCCGGTTTTCCATTGGACACCGCCAAAGCATTACTTCGCGATCTGGTGCTTGGCTTGAAACCCACTGATACCTTCAACGTCGTCTGTTTCGCCTCAGGTAGCGGACTTCTATCAGAAAAGCCGTTGCCCGCGAACAAGGAGAATCTTGAGCGGGCAAAACAATTCATCGAGGGCCAGAACGCAGGTGGCGGCACCGAGCTTGCAACGGCTTTGCAACGCTCACTCGCACTTCCCGGCGGCGACGATCGCTCGCGCTCATTCTTACTCGTCACCGACGGATATATCACTGCGGACGCCGCTGTTCTGAGCCTGATTCGCCATAAAATCGGAACGGCAAACTTGTTTGCGTTCGGCATCGGATCTTCGGTCAACCGCGACCTGATCGAAGCCACCGCTCGCGCCGGTGGCGGCGAGCCGACCATCGTCACCACCACATCGGAAGCCGCGCCCGCCGCAAAACGGTTTCTCAATTATATCTCGAACCCCGTGCTCACCAAAATCCGCATCGAAGCGGAAGGCGTCACTCTCGGAAACATTGAGCCTGCGGGATTTGGCGATGTGTTTGCCTCTCGCCCGTTGGTGATCAACGGCACGTGGTCCGGCGAGCCTTCGGGCGTGATCATCCTGCGCGGCATCGGTGGCGATGGCGCGCCCTTCGAAAAGAAAATCGATCTAGCGCAAGCCGCCGCCGCGCGCGGATTGAATCACCCCGCGCTGCCGGTGCTGTGGGCTCGTGAACGGGTTCGATTACTAACGGAAGAACCGGTGAAATCCGCCGACACCATCCGAGAAATCACCTCGCTCGGACTCAGTCACTCGTTGCTGACACCCTACACCTCGTTCGTCGCCGTGGATGAAACACCGCGCGAAATGACGCAGTTGGCGAAGTCCGTGAAACAACCATTGCCCTTGCCGCAGGGAGTCACTGAAGCCGCCGTCGGCGGGATGAGTAATACGTCGATGGTGAGTGGAGCTTCGGTCCCCGAGCCGGGAGCCATCGGCCTGATTTCCATCCTTGTCGTCCTGCTCGCCCTCCAACGCCGCCGATGATCCAGCCTGTTCACATTTCGGTGCCGATGTTTCAAGCGCCCGCACGCCAAGGCTGGCGGTGGAGTTTCACATGGATTTTGCTAGGGCTGACGCTGTTGCCCGTCGTGCTGTGGTTCATCAAACGCCTTGACGATGGCAGCGACGAACCGCTCGGGCTGCTCACGCTTGGACTTGCCTTGATCCTCGCATGGAGAGACCGGCGATCGCTGCATGCCAGTCCCCGGGACAGGACTTCCGGCGCTCTCGCCATGTTGGGATCGGTGCTGACCATTGGCATGCTTCCGCCGATGTTTCGCGCGGCGCTTGCCATCGCTGGAATCGGAATTTGGTTAGGAATTCATCGTCGGCCCGGATTGCTTGGATTGTTAGGTTTGGCTCTCCCCATCGTGGCGTCGCTGCAGTTTTACATGGGCTATCCTTTGCGACTCGCGGCCGCCGAGGGTGCGGTGAGTTTGTTGAAACTTGGCGGCGTGGTGGTGGTGAGGAATGGCGTGAATATTGAGCTCGGCGGCCAACTCATCGGCGTGGATCCAGCTTGCAGTGGTATTCGAATGTTGTGGCACGCGCTGGCGGCCGCCATGGCCTTGTGCGCCATTCACCGGAGTTCCTGGCGCATTACGCTGGCGGCCGGATTTCTCGCCGGGCTCTTGGTGATTCCCGCCAATGTCCTGCGCGCCACCTGGCTGGCACTCGTTGAATCGGGTCGATGCGAGGCGTTCAATCCCGGTCATGGCAACGCCGGCCTGCTTTGTTTCGCCGTGGTCCTGATTCCGCTGTGGTGGTTTGTTTCCAAGTGGCCGCATTGGGAAATGCCCGCTTTGCCATCCGTCGAGCCGCGCGCTATTGATCGGATCATTTTGTTAGTTGCCGGGGTGTTGGCGCTGGTCTCATTCGCCCGCCCGGCACCGACCGCGATGACTGCGCCAGCACTCTCACCGCCCACGCATTTCACCTTCAACGGGCTGACCTTGCCGCTCGAACCACTCCTGGCTTCTGCGGCGGAATTAGCGTTCGCTTCCTCCTTTCCCGGCTCGCTATCCAGCCATCGCTGGGGCGAAAACCAAGTCATTCTACGTCGGGTGATCAAGGCCTCCCGCATGCTCCACCCGTCGTGCGATTGCCTGCGCGCCAGTGGTTTCGAAACCAGCGACTCCATCACTGTCAGATCGTCCGACGGCAGCGAGTGGTCGCGCTTTTCCGCTACACGTGGTGAAGTCCGTTGGATCGTTCACGAACGCATCGTCAGCGAACAAGACGGAAGCGCATGGACCGACGTGCCGACGTGGTATTGGTCGGCGCTGCGCCACCCCCTCAACGGTCCATGGCGTGCGGAGACCGTGATCTCTCAGTGATGACTGTCGGCATCAAACGAGATCCCCTACTTGAGTCTCATCTCCTCGATAGACACAAGACCCAAGACAAGAAGCCGCGATTTCATCGACGGGCATTGGCGGCACGCGAATGAATCGCCTGTGGCGGCGTTTCTGTGAGCGTCGATGCCAATTATTTGCGCGAAGCACTCTGTGTCTTGTGTCTCCGCCGCAGGCGATCAAAGAATGGATTGCCGATGACGAAACGGATCTCGACTGGTTCAATAGTTCCCGAAATCCTTAAGGAGCGTGGGCGTCTAGCCCACATGAGTATGAGTCAAACGTGGTTATCTCGCTCCTGACGGCTACGACCAAAGCCAAACATGGAAAGTACCCGAAATTCATTTGGAAGACGGCCGCATCCTAGTGCTCGAAATCGACTAGAGCTTCGAATGGAAGCCTCAAAC
>CAYRLT010000380.1:0-1603 GCA_964425095.1 uncultured Luteolibacter sp. | reverse complement strand
GATTGTTTGGGCCGAGGCATTCACTGCGGAGTCCTATAACAGCGCATGGCGCAACACACCGTGGATCCTCAAGCGCAGTGGCGACGAAGCCTTTGCTCGCGGGGTGAACCTGTTTTTCATGCACTACTTCGTGCACAATCCGTTTTCGGACCATTATCAACCGGGGCTGACCATGGGTTACTGGGGCACGCAGCTCAGCCGGCATCTCACCTGGTGGCCGATGGCGCGTGCATGGCACGATTATCTCGCACGGAATCAATTCATGCTCCAAACGGGGCGGCCAACCTTCGATGTGTTGCGCTATCCGATTCGATTCGAAGAAGTTCCCTTTGGCTTTCACGAGACCTTTCGCGTGGCGCGGCTGACCGACGAGCTGTTGCAGGATCACCTGTCCGTTCGAGGCGGCAAGTTGGCGCTCCCGTTCGGCGGGGAGTTTTCGGCCCTCCAACTCAACGGCGACCCCGTGCGCCCTGAGGCCTTGGAGAAGATCAAGTCTTTGGTCAACGCGGGGGCAGTGCTGATCGGCAACCCGCCGCCCCGGCGATCAGCGAGCTTGGAAAATTATCCCGAATGCGACCGCCAGATAGCCCGACTCATTGACGAGATCTGGGGCGCCGACGCCAAGGCTGGCCTGCCATCGGAGCGCGCGTTGGGGAAAGGGCGGGTGCTCTCCGGCATGACACTGGAACAGGGCATGAAAAGCGCTGGCCACGCTCCCGATTTCCAATACGAACCGACGGGTGGCAGGCCCCGCCCCGATTTGCGCTCGCATCTGCGGGTGGATGACGGAATTAGATTCTGGTTCATCAGTCACCAAGGTGAGGGTACGGCGCCCGTCGAGGCAAGCTTCGCTGTCGCCGGATATCTCCCCGAGTGGTGGAATCCTTTGACTGGTGAGGCACGCGACTTGCCGCGATTCCGTGTGGAAAACGGTCGCACCATCGTTCCGCTGGAGTTCGGACCCTGGCAAAGCGGGTTTGTCGTATTCCGGAAACCGGGCAATCCAAACCAGACAGCGGAAAACAAGAACGAAAACTTCGTGGAAACCAGGCCGGTCATGGAGATTCAGGGTCCGTGGCGACTGCAGTTCAACCCGCGCTGGGGAGGACCCGCAGAGCCGGTCGAGCTCGCCGTCTTGTCCGACTGGTCGGCTTCGCCCGAAGCCGACATCAAATATTATTCCGGCACCGCCGTCTATCGAACCGACTTCCAGGTGGACGTCTCCCACCTGAAAGCGCAAATGTTTCTTGATCTCGGCACGGTGCATGAACTTGCTCGCGTCAAACTGAATGGGCGCGATTTGGGCATCGTCTGGTGTGCGCCGTGGAGGCTGCCGATCCCGCAAGGGATACTGAAAAAGAATGGGAACACTTTGGAAATCGAGGTCGTCAACACCTGGGTTAACCGCCTGATTGGTGATGAGCAGGAATCCGAGGATTTTGAGACCGAACCCGGCAATTCGGGCGGTGACCGGCTGGGGAGTTATGCCAAGGAAGTCAAATCGCGCGGCTTGAAGGAACTGCCCGACTGGTTCATCAACGGCACGCCGCGACCGTCCCAGAAGCGTTATACCTTCAGTTCATGGCTGTTCTATGACAAGTTG
>CAYRLT010000379.1:0-2705 GCA_964425095.1 uncultured Luteolibacter sp. | reverse complement strand
GCGGGTCTGGATCTACAAACAGGCTCCCTGGGGTGACTCCATCGCCCGTCTGAAGAAAGTCTGGGGCGGGATCTATTCATAGTTTTCCACACCGATCATGGATAAATTCCATGGCCCTTTTTATGGCCCTTTTTATGCTGTACCATGGCCCTTTTTATGCTGTAGAAATTGCTTGAAACAGCGACGCACCTTGAAATGATAGACTTCTTCAGATTGTTCTTTGAGAGCGCACCGAATCAACCGCCATGAAAACAACACTCCTCCTAATGGTATGCGGAATGGCATTTCCGATCGCCGCCCAAGTCTCTGAAAAAAATCCGAACCTGACTACAACAGATGGGAAAACTTACGACGCTGTAACCGTCACAAAGGTGGAACCCGACGGCATTAAGATCATCCATGAGTCAGGAGTTGCAAAAGTTCCCTTCGAGAAGCTGTCGGTGGAAATCCAGAAGCAATATGGATTTGATCCAGAGAAGGCCGAGAAATTCCGTGAAGCTCAAGCAATCAAGCAGGAGGCGGCCAACATTGCCGCTGCAAAAGAAGAAGCCAGAGTTGCAGCTGTGCTCAAGGCAGATGCTGAGAATAAAGCATTGGCAAAAAAAGCAGTGCCTCGCAATTTCAAGATAATACAAGTAATCAACGGTGGTTATTTAGCAGATATGATGACGTCAAGTCAATCGAGTTCCGGCTCGGGGACGAACGGCAGCGGTGGGGGGGTAGTCGTCCACACTTCTTGGCATTCCACAGGGAACGCCGCGTTCGTCACGGGCTGGCCTGAAACGTTGCCCGAAGGTCGAATGATCTCGGGAAAATTTGCGGAAATCGGCACTTTCACATACGAAGACACTCAGGGAGCCTCGCGCACAATTTCAAAGTATAAATTCCTGTCTGCGAAATAGAACCCACCACTCCACCTTTTTGAAGATGGTCGGCAGCCCGGCTACAAATCAGCCGTTTCCCAGGGTCCGACAACCCCCTTTTCCCCGCCTCCGGCCCGGCCACCGGCCACCGGCTATTCAACAGCCTCTACCCCAAAAAAATTCCAGCAGACATGAACGATATGAAATACAGAGAAGAAAAAGAGTTCATACGTGAGGCCATAAGGGACTCTAAAAAGCTGGAAGATATGACGATCGACTTGATTATTGGGGCAAAACACCGCGAAGCGTCATTCGTCACATTCCAGGGTCAACTAATAATCAATCTTTTCACCAACCTCGTGGTTAGTGGCGCAATAGCCCTTGGAATAAAATATGCATTTAACCTTGGCGAAATAAGCACGGCTATAATCTTTGCAGGATGTATGATACAGGGGCTTCACAAGTCTGGCCTTGCGATCTGTATGCACTTAAGTGAAGTTGCTAGAGTTGGAAACACAGTGGCTGCATTAGCAATTCAGAATGCGTATCGCGAAAACAGTAAAAGGCCAGATAAAGCGGGGCATAGCGCGGCTGAATAGTCGCAACTATCACCACCTTTTTCCCAGGCATGCGATCGTCTGGCAGTTCTTCCTCGGGCCTTCACCCCAACCACATCTCCAAATCCGCCATCGCCGCCCTGATAGCCCCCTTTCACCGCCATTCTTTCGGGGTCCAATGTCTGTTTCGGGAGTCTCTCGCAAAAGTAAATTTATCACAGACTACCTGACCTTCTATTTCTACTCCGGTGTCATTTAACTTTGGCGCAATGCGCGGAAGGAACAATTTTTTCTGAATTTAATTGACACGGGGAGCTGATTTATCTCAGTTATGAGGCGGACCCGAAAGTCCGGCCACGGAAGAGCTAAATTAAGCTATGGTGGCGGGGTGCGGGAAATGGGTAGGAGATCATGGATTGGAATTTCGCGTGCAGGGTCCGCATCTCCGGACCACCGCCCCTGCGGGTTTCGTCTGCCTGAACTGCGGGTGGCCGGTTCTGGCGGGACGGAGGGTTCGCCGGATTCGGATCTCCGGCAAGGACGGTGCAGAAACCCATTGCCCATGTCATGAGGATTGACGGAATTTTAAAAGTAAAAGGAAGAATCGGTTTCATGATGTGGCGATGACAGGCTTCTCGGCGGGTGCGGACCTCAGTTGGCGTTGGTGTTGACCGGTTCGTCCACCACCATCGTCGGCGGGAAAGCGGAGGCCTTTTCGCCTCCGCGGCTGCGCAGGCGGATGTTGTTGACGCCGCCGGCCGGTTGGTTGAGCGGGATCTCCATGCCGCCAAGCTCGCCCATCATCTGATAGAGCTTGTTCTCCATCTGCTTGACCTGCTTCTGATGCGCCGGATCCTGGATCAGGTTGCGGCTTTCATCCGGATCGTTCTGGATGTCAAAAAATTCGTCGGCGTCCCACAGGCCGTAGTAGGTGATGTATTTATAGCGGTCGCCGCGGATGGCGAAGGTGGTGGGGGTTTGCGGGAAGTTTTTCTCCCAGTAATAGACATAGAGGAATTGCTCGCGCCACGGGATGCTCCTGCCCTCGGCCAGCGGCAGGAAACTCTTGCCGTCCATGTGGGCGGGTCCCTTCAGGCCCATCGCCTGCATGATGGTCGGCGCGACGTCGATGTTGGCGACCATTTCGTTGACGACCGTACCGCCCTTGATGAGGGCCGGGCACTGCACGAGCATTGGCACGCGCATCGAGGGTTCATACGCCACGCGCTTGTCGATCAGGCCGTGCTCGCCGAACATGAAACCGTTGTCACCCATGTAGATGACG
>CAYRLT010000378.1:0-1518 GCA_964425095.1 uncultured Luteolibacter sp. | reverse complement strand
ATCCGGTAGAGAACTTTGCTGCCAAGCCGCAGGATGGCGTCGGAAATATTTTCGCAGCGCTGGTTGCTGGCAAAGTAGGCGGAATTTGCAGTTCGCAAAACATCGGTGGCAAGACCCGTGTCCAGGTTGATCAGCATTTCCATCTCGCCGAGGTCGGAGGAACTTCCCTCCGCAAGCTTGAGGAGCTTTGGAAGAATGGCCGGAGCGCAGGGGATGGAACGCGTCATCTCGACGACTGTCTGGAGGTCAGCTGCGGATTTCATCAGCGGATAAATTCAGGTTTAGAGGGGATTTTCACAATGACATCACCAGTTTGGTTGTTCAGTCGAATAGTCCGGTTTACGCGTCCGCTGACTTCCCATGAGACGACATCCAGCTCCATCTCGTGGCTGATTCGGTAGAACATATCGATGTTCTTGGAGCCGATTCGAAAGAAGTTATCCGTTGCCATGAGCTGGGCACCGCCGAAGACCTTGCAACGGATATCGCTCTTCTTCGCTCCGGCGCGGACCAAGGCTGTGAGCAAACGCGGAATCCCCGTGTCGAGGAACATGGCTTCGCGGATTTTTTGCCCTTCATGAAGACTGGCAGAGGGTAGCATGGCGTGGAGCATTCCGCCGATGCGGCGCTTAGAGTCATGAAATGTAACACCCAAGCAGGAACCCAGTGCGTGCGTCGCAAGATAGGTGCATGGTTCGGTGCTGATTTTAAAATCAGCGACACCCACAATGATGGTCGGCATTTGCTCAGCGACAGAATTGAAGGTGGAAGCCATTCGGGATGCGAGGAAGCTAATCGATTCGAAGAATGAAGAAAGCGTAATTTCAAAGGGCATTGAGGTGGCATGAGGGTGGTCGTTGCGTTGCGTTGCGTTGCCTTGCCGCCGATCGACAGCGATGCCATTCTGGTGGCTGCGGAATGTTTGAGATCAAAGAAAAACCCAAGATGGTGGAGAGGGCTATGCTCGTAGGGGCATACTGTGGCCATGCGAGTGAATCCGAGGCTTCGAGCTTGCTGGACGAGCTCGCTGAGTTGGTCAACACGCTTGGGATTCCTATCGTTGGGCGGCAACTTGTGCATCACCGCGAACCGCACGCCCGGTATCTCATGGGCTCAGGCAAAGCGGAGGAACTCGCGGACATCGCCAAGGAAGCCAAGGCGGATGTGATCATCTTCGATAACGAACTCACTCCCTCCCAGCAGAGGAACTGGGAAAAGCTCACCGGGATGCTCGTGATCGACCGCCAGGAAGTGATCTTGGATATTTTTGCGAAGCGGGCGCAGACGATGGAAGCTCGCCTGCAGGTGGATTTGGCGCGAATGGAATATTCGCTCCCGCGCTTGGTTCGCGCATGGTCCCACCTTGGCAAGCAAGGGGGCGGCATCGGCTCCAAGGGCGAAGGCGAGTCGCAGCTCGAGCAGGACAAACGCAAAATCCGTGGCCAGATCGATCGCCTGAAGAGCGAACTGGAAGCGGTGAAGCGCCGCCGGGCCACACAGCGCAAAGACCGGAAGCGC
>CAYRLT010000377.1:0-2509 GCA_964425095.1 uncultured Luteolibacter sp. | reverse complement strand
CGGGCTTCGAGAGCGGCTGTGCTTTGAATGGCTGAGCGGGTGGCGGAAACTTCGGCCCGAGCGGCATCGACGCCGGCACTGGTCGATTCCAGCAATCTTTTCGCAGTATCCAGCTTTTCAGGGGTCACGTATTTTTTGGCTAAGAGCGGCAACAGGCGGTTGTAGGTCTCCCGGGCCTCGGCTTCGGCAGTCTCGGCTTTGCGAAGGGCAGCGGATGCGACGACCACATGCTCATTCTGGGAGGCGATGAGACCGCGTAGATTTTCCAGCTCGCCATCAGCAGCTGCCAAGTTTGCATTGGCGGCCTGGACCGCCAATTCATACGGCTCGGGGTCGATTTCGAATAGCACCTCGCCCTTTGCGACCCGTGCATTGTTTGAAATCGGTAGTGACACAATCGGACCGGAGACCCTTGGGGCGATCCCAAATACTGGAGCGGTCACCACCGCATCGTCTGATTGAGGGTGGTGGTCGATCCATGTCCAAGCGCAAAAGCCGGCCACGCTTGCCAGCGCGATGATGGCAAGCCCTGCCATCAGCCCAGCAGTGGATTTTTTGGGATCGGGTGGAGAGTCTTCCAAGCCGGTGGGATTCGCATTCATGGTCGAAAAAAGAAAAACCAAACAATCAGGGAAACCAATCCCGCCAGTGCGGGATAAACCAGCGCGCGGGGTTTCAAACTCGAGTCCCACCCAGCTTTGATGAGGATAGCGCGGCCGATCATCGCTCCGATGACGCCCGATGCGATACACACCAACCATGCTGGATAGTAGGCTCCACCAACGGAAAGCGTCGGGGAGCAGCCCGTCGCGCAAAAAACCGAGGCACCAGCCATGAGATACAACCGCATTCTGTGTGAGTATCCTCCATGTCAGGCAGCAACAAGGTTAAATCGAGTCTCGACAAAGGTCAGAAGGAGCGACAAGGCTTCGCCAGTGAGGATTATCATCTACTGGCTTTTCGTGGTTTTAGCGACAGTGGGATGCTCCAGTTCCAAGGTGGCGCGGCTCCCGGCGAGCTCTGCAGACCGGTGTCAGATTCCATCAGCTCCGCTCCTTGCGGAGAGATTGAAAAGCATAGCCTCCCGAGCGGGGCAGCCGCTTCCGGGAAAACAGCTGACACTCGCCGAACTCATCGATCTTGCCCAATCGAACAATCGAAGCACACGCATCGCTTGGGAATCCGCAAGGCAGGCAGCCGCTCTCACTGGCCTCTCGCGGGCCGAATACTACCCGATGCTTGCGGTTCTCGCGTCCTACGGTGGCGGCGCTTGGGATTTGAATATCAAGGCCAACAACAATCTTTCGGGGCTTGAAAATCAACCGGGCCTCATCGGCGCGATTGTCGCTGGAGCCCTTCCTTCGGACATCAGCTTGAACCAGCAGGCATCAGGAGCTTTTCAAGCCTGCAAAGCCGGTGCGGCCCTTCGGTGGCTGCTCCTCGACTTCGGAACACGCAACGCCCTGCACAAGGCGGCCATCTCGGCAGAAACCGCTTCGCAATTCGCCTTCAACGCCGCACACCAGGCTGTGGTTTTCAAAGTCACCGAAGCCTACTACACACTCGAGGCCGCGCGGACCCAAACGCGCGCTGCCGAAGCCGCCGCCGCTTCCGCCGAAGGCATTCTGGGAGCGGCCGAGGATCGCTTCCGCCAAGGTCTCATCACGGAACCGCTGCTTCTGCAGGCGAGACAGGCTAAAGCGCAGGCGGACTTCGAACTGGCAAACATCCGGGCGAAATCCGAAATGGCGCTGGTTGACCTTGCGGAGGCCGCAGGGCTTGAGCCAGGGACTCGGCTTGATGTCGCCGAGGCGGACTTCTCGCGCCTTGGGGAGTCCTTCCGCGAGCCCCTTGAGAACTATCTCTCTTCCGCTTTGCGCACCCGCCCCGACTTGCTGGCCAAGGTTGCACTGGCACAAGGCGCGGAAGCCAAACTCCGGGCAGCCAAATCCGAGAGCCTTCCCAAACTTTCGCTGACTGGAATCGCCGACTACTCTTACCTCGATACCACTGTCTCCGGCGTCGGGCCGTTGGATCAACTCGGCATTGGACTCCAGACTTACGGAGGATTCCTGAACTTCGAGTGGCCGGTTTTCACCGGTTTTGCCGATAGGGAAAAGGTCAAGACCGCCGAAGCTGCTTGGAAACAAGCGGAGGAAGAGGTGCGCCAGTCCCGCGATAAGGCGATCGCTGAGGTCTGGAGAGGATACACCCGCTCAAAAACCTCTCTCGCGCGTCGCGATGCGGCCGCCGCTCTTTTAAAGGCCTCCCGCTCGACCTACGAGGCCAAGGAAGCCGGCTTTGAGCAAGGCATCACCCCGATCGAGGAAATGCTCGAGGCACGCGCACTTCACTCTCAAGCGTCAGCGCTGGCTGCTGAGGCCGACCAGGCTTTGGCCATGAGCCTTGTTGCTCTCAGTTACGGCAGCGGCCGTCTTTGACCGCAGGCTTACTTTAGTCGGCACAAAAGTCAGATGACTTGCCAGGCGGGTTTGTTGTCGAAGACCCA
>CAYRLT010000376.1:0-1652 GCA_964425095.1 uncultured Luteolibacter sp. | reverse complement strand
GGTGTTGAGTTCAACAAAGTGCAACCTGGCATCCAAGTGAACTACCAATCTGTGGGCAGCGGAGCCGGTGTGAAAAATTTCATCCAAGGCGTGGTGGACTTCGGCGCGAGCGATGCCGCGATGTCCGATGAGGAAATCGCGAAAGTCGCTGCGGGTGCTGTAATGATTCCAGCCACAGCGGGAGAGATCGTTTTTGCCTACAACCTCCCGGGAGTTTCGGGCATCAAGCTGACTCGCGAAGTCATGGCGGGCATCTATCTTGGAGAAGTGAAAAAGTGGAACGATCCGGCGATCGTGAAAGCCAACCCGGACCTGAAGCTCCCCAACATGCCAATCCAAGTCGCCTACCGCTCTGATGGCAGTGGAACGACCTATGTCTTCACCCAGCACCTCTCTGAAATCAGCGATGAATTCGACGATGAAGTCGGCACAGATAAATCCGTGACCTTCCCTGTCGGCGTTGGCGGCAAGGGCAACGAAGGCGTGACAGCCCTGATCAAGCAAAGCCCCGGCACCGTGGGATATGTAGAGTATGGATATGCCAAGGACAACGGCCTCTCGATGGCATCCCTACAAAACAAATCCGGCAACTTCATCGCTCCCGACATCGCATCGGCCCGCAGCACCCTCTCCAATGTGCAGCTTCCCGAGAACCTCCGCATCTGGCCGGTGGATCCAGAAGGCGCGAATGATTACCCAATCGTCAGCTTCACTTGGCTCTTGCTATACAAAAAGTATGCCGACCCTGCGAAGCTGAAGGCACTCAAGGAATTTGTGACCTGGAGCCTTACGGACGGCCAGTCATTCTCCGAGAGCCTGGGCTATGTCCCGCTGCCAGAAGCTGTGGTTGAGAAAGCCAAAGCGGCACTGGCCACAGTGCAATAACACCACATCCCTTCAAAGTGTCAGCACCCGAGAAGAACATCATTTCGTCGGCCGGTTATCGGCCAGCGCCGGATTTGTTCAAAATCCTGTGTCAAACAGCCTCGATCCTCACGGTGCTGATGCTGGGATGGATCATTTACGAAATCATCGAATCCGCCTGGCCTGCCATTCAGAAATTCGGGTTCGATTTCATGACCACCTCGGCCTGGGTGCCAAACCGCGAGCGGTTTGGCGTTTTGCCCTTCATCGTTGGCACGCTGGCGAGTTCATTCCTCGCCATTCTTTTTGCGTTTCCGCTGGGCGTTGCGATTGCGATTTTTTTGAGTGAGAACTTCCTCTCGCCCTCGATCCGTCAAACCATGCGTTTCGTCGTGGAAATGCTGGCCGCCATCCCGAGCGTCGTCTACGGGCTGTGGGGAATCTTCGTCATCATCCCCATTGTAAAGGCCTTTGGCGACTGGGCGGTCGGCACATTCGGTGACTTCCCGCTTTTTTCTGGCCCCGCCTACGGCAACTCGCTCCTCACCGCTTCGGTCGTTCTGGCCATCATGATTTTGCCAACCATCACAGCCATCTCGCGAAACTCCCTGGCATCCGTTCCCAAGACGCTGCGCGAAGGAGCCTATGCACTCGGGGCAACCCGCTGGGAGGCCATCTTCAGCGTCATCCTGCCAACGGCCGCGCCCGGCATCGTTGCGGCGACGATCCTCGGACTCGGTCGCGCCATGGGCGAGACGATGGCGGTAGCCATGCTCATCGGCAATAGT
>CAYRLT010000375.1:0-2869 GCA_964425095.1 uncultured Luteolibacter sp. | reverse complement strand
GAATAAATGACCAACAAAGAACGAATTATCGAAAAAGCATTAGAAGTCCTAAAAAACGAATCAAAGGGTCTTCGTTATACTCCTCTCATTCAAAAAACCTCAGCAGTGACCTGTCCTCTCATCGACTTTCAGACAGCATCGGGTGTATAAGGAAACCGTGAAATCAGGCGAGATGACCTCCCGGGAGCGCGTCCTCACTGCCTTCGCCCGCCAGGAACCGGACCGCGTGCCGATCAATTACGCCGCCAACCCCGACATCGACCTCCGCCTGAAGAAGCACTTCGGGTTGGCCGAGTACGATGCCGAAGGGTTGCTGAGGGCTCTGGGCGTGGATTTCCGCAGCGTCGGCCCCCGGTTCGTGGGCCCCAAACGCCATGCGGATATTCCCTCCCGCAACGTCCTCGTCGACGAATGGGGCATCCATCGCCGGCGGGTCGAGCACGAAACGGGCGGCTATTGGGACTACTGCGATTTCCCCCTCCGGGAAGCGACCCTGGAGGAGATCGAGGCCTGGCCGTTGCCGTCAGCCGACGATTACGACTACTCCGACATCGCCTCGCGATGCGCGGAATACGGGCGATACGCCGTCATCGCGGGTGGCGCGGGCACGGGCTGCGTCATCAATACCGCCGGATTCTGGCGCACGATGGAGCAGGTGCTCATCGACCTCATCACCGACGACCCCGCGGGCCAACGCCTGATCGACAAGTTTCTCGAGGTTCAGTACAAAATCCTCGCGCGCACCCTGGAAGCGGCCAAGGGCGGCTTCCAGATCATGTGGATGGGGGAGGACCTGGGTACCCAGAACACGCCCATGATCAGCATGGATATCTTCAGGCGGCACATCCGGCCGCGGCATCAGCGGTTCATCGACCTCGCGCGTTCGCATGGGCTTGTCGTAGCGCTCCATACGTGCGGCTCCAGCAGCTGGACGTACGACGACTATGCGGAAATGGGCGTTGCCGTCGTCGATACGCTACAGCCGGAAGCGGCGGATATGTCGCCGCGGTACCTGAAGGACCGCTTCGGCGGCAAGCTGGCTTTCCACGGTTGCATCTCGACCGCGGGGGCAGTCGCCTTCGGGAGCGTCGACGACGTCGCCGCCGAGGTGCGGGAGACCCTTCGCATCATGATGCCGGGCGGTGGCTATGCCCTAGCTCCCACCCACCAGCTGCAGGACAACTCGCCCGCGGAAAATGTACTTTCGATGTACGAGGCGGCTCGGAAGTACGGACGGTACGGATGACCGCGTAGCATATCAAAACGGACTTGGTCGCCGGCCCTCCGAGTTCTGAATTCTTGACACCTCCAACGCTACCTTGGCCTTGACGGCCGCGTCATGCTGACGTCTCATGCCGTGCATTTTAGCATACCTCCTTTCGTGGAAGGTCGGCTTTAATGCACCTTCGCTGCCTGTCCAGTTCTTGGGGGGAAGTTCAGATCGCCGGCGGCACGCCGATTGACACGGCCAACTGAAGAGGCTTATGATGGCCCCGAATTTGCGAACGAATCTTGACACGGCCAATCCCCGGCTGAGATGTTAGCGCAAATTAGCCATCTAAGCGGTTCGAAAAACGGGGGTCATAGCCATCCCCCGAAGCCAAATCTCTTCCTTTTTGTCTCTTCCATAGTCCGAAGATATTCTTTGCAGCTAAGAAATCATTGCTTTTGCTTTGGCAATGTCACTGTCGGAAATGAGTTTTTTCCTTTTAAGTCCCTTTATCAAAGCATCCACTATATCGGGATCGAATTGTTTACCCTTGTATTTGAGAAGTTCTGATATTGCTACTGATGCTTCAAGCGCTTTGCGATATGGCCTGTCGATAGTCATCGCATGATACGCATCTGCCACTCCAATAATTCTGGCAAATAAGGGAATTTCTTCTCCCTTTAATCCGTCGGGATAGCCACTGCCGTCATAACATTCTTGATGAGCCAAGATGATTTTGCTCACCTCTTTTAATGAATCAAATTGGGCCAACAGGTTAGCACCCAGCTCAGGATGCTTCTTCATGATCTGCCATTCTTCCTTAGTTAATGGCCCATCCTTTAATAAAATCCCATCAGGAACACCCAGCTTGCCGATGTCATGCAGAACCAATGAATCCCTCAGTTTATGATCAACAGGTATATTCATTTCCTCTGCAACCAAGACCCCTAATTCAAGCACATCCTTCGAATGACCTGCTGTCTTATAATCACGTGTCTCCAAAGACTGAGCAAAACTCATTGTCAACTCTTGAACTCGCGTGTCTAATGCTTCTGCTTCAGCGACAGCCTGCTGGAATTTTCTCATTGTAATTAAATTTCTTACCCTGGCATCTAGTTCTCTGATGTTAATCGGTTTAGCCAAATAGTCATCAGCGCCTGTTTCTAGGCCTTTAATTTTGGAATCAAGCTCTGGCTTAGCGGTTATTAACAAGACAGGTATGTGCATCGTGCTCTGATTAGACTTCACATGCTTGACCAATTCATAGCCATCCATTTTGGGCATCATAATATCCGAAATGATTATATCCGGTATTATTTTCTGCACCTCTTCCCACCCCTCAAGCCCATCGGCTGCAGTAATGACTTTGTGTCCGAACTTTATTAGCATCTTGCTGATATACATTCTTAAATCAGCATTATCTTCAACCAAAACTACTTGATGAGCATCCGGCGGAGTTTTAGTATCCTCGCTATCGATCGCCTCTTCGCTAGCGGGCTTTTCCATAAAACCCAAATCGCTAACCGCAATCCTAGCCAGGTCATCCTTTCTTCTGGTATTTAAACGACGGTCGGCACCTTCAAAACCGGCACGGGCTTCACGCCGATCTTGTCCCGTTCTTCTTTCAATCGTGGCATTTGGCAGAATCTCCTCCAGGTT
>CAYRLT010000374.1:0-10693 GCA_964425095.1 uncultured Luteolibacter sp. | reverse complement strand
AACGCACTTCATTGCGGGCGATCTTATCCGCCATCACGTCACCGAGTTTGAATCCCAGATTATCCGCAAACTCAAAAAGCAGAATCGCGACATCGGCAATCTCCGAAGCAATCTCGTCGCGGTTTTTACGCACCCGCTCCTCAATCTGATCCTCCTGCTGCCAAACAAAATGCTGCATCAACTCACCCGCCTCGGCGGAAATCGCCACGGCCAAATCCTTCGGGTTGTGGTATTGCCGCCACTCGCGGGCATCCACGAAGGCCTGGATGCTGGAGGTCAGGGAAGAAATTGAATCGTTCACGGCCGGGATGCTTGGCCGAAATCGCCGGGCAAAGAAGATTATTCGGTGGCGGATTTACCGGCCGCAAAAACCGCCAAGGTCGTTTGCTCCAAAAACTTGCGACCGTTCTCCTCAAGCTTGAGAAAATCTTCATGCAAGGGACAAGGCGCGCCCGTCCCACACCAACCCTCACCGAATGGACAGGGAAACTCGTGCATCGCACGCTCAAACAAAGCGACAATCTCCGATAAATGGATCTCCTCCGGCGCACGAGCCAAACGATACCCCCCACCCGGCCCCGTAGTCCCCAGCGTCAGGCCCGCTCCCGCCATCTGACTCAGCAACTTCGCCGCCAGCGCCGTCGGGATTTTTCGCGCCCGACCCACCTCGGCAGACGACACCGCCGCCGCATCCGGCGTGTATTTCTCCGCCAAGTAACTAATGGCCGAGACCGCCTGACGCGACAGCTTTCCGTAACGAAACATGACTCTCACTAGCACCCACCGTGCCGAATTTCCAGCCTCACTTTGAAATCCGGATGTTTTTTTCCAGAAAACCAGCACCGCTGGTTTGGCGCTTGCCCCGGTGCTTGCTCGCAGCGCATCGTCGGCTCGCACAATGAAGGAGCTGATCGAAGAACTCGAACGCTGGGGCGCGGATGTGATTTTCGGACGCGCCAAAGGCTTCCGCGCCGCATTGATGCGCTTCCTCATGCGCGCGCTCTCCGGAATCTTCCGCTGCCTCGTCGCCCTTCGCCTCTGGCGCTACCGCAGCGGCTGGAAACCCCAACACCACCTCGGCACCCAAGTGGTCTCAGTCGGAAATATCACCGTTGGCGGCACCGGTAAAACCCCCGTCGTCGAACTCCTCGCCCGCTCACTCCGCGATCAAGGGCGAAGCGTCGCTATCCTCTCCCGCGGCTATAAAAGCAAAAAACTCGATGAATCCCAAAAATGGAAGGATTCCAAAGGTCGGAGAATTCCAGAAGAACGCATGCCCAAGGTCGTCTCCACCGGCCGCGCCCTACTCCTCGACTCCCAATTTGCCGGCGACGAGCCATTCATGCTCGCGAAAAACCTCCATGGGGTCTCGGTGGTAGTCGATAAAAACCGGGTGAAAGGCGGGCGTTTCGCCATCGAGGAACTCCATGCCGACACCCTTCTGCTAGACGATGGCATGCAATACCTCGATCTCGCCCACGCCCTCGACATCGTGCTCATCGATTCTGGCGCACCCTTCGGCACCGAAGCTTTGTTGCCGCGCGGAACCTTGCGCGAACCCCCGAAAAACCTGCGCCGGGCCAGTTATATTCTAATCACCAAATGCACCGGAGAATCTAACGACAAACTCATCCAACGCATCCGCCGCCACAACCGCACCGCGGAAATCATCGAGTGCACCCACGGACCGATCCATCTGGAAAATGTCTTCACCCGCGAACGCCAACCACTCGATTTCCTCAAAGACAAATGGGTCGGAGCCATCAGCGCCATTGCCGTACCCGAAGCTTTCGAAGGATCCTTGGAAAAACTCGGTGCCCGCGTCGAAATCAAACGCCGCTTCGCCGATCACTATCGGTTTTCCCGCAGGGAAGTTGAAAAATTCATGCACCGCTGCGTCGAGCGGGACATGCAACTCATCGTCACCACCGAGAAGGACGCCGTGCGATTCCCGAGACCCTTATCCATCGATGTGCCCATCTATTTCCTCCGCATCGAAGTGGAAATCCTCAAAGGCCAGGAAATCTGGGACGACCTCATCCACCGCATCTGCAACCCGGAACCCGCATTCGAAAGCGTGCTCCGCCACCGCGACGCATTTCGAGCCTAGCGGCGGTTCATTACCCACACCACCGGCAAGGTCATCAGTGGGGCGCACAGGAGGCCAAGAGCGGCACCAAATATCAGGTTCAGCGTCACGTTCGGAGAAATAGGCGATTCGGCGATCACCGGCATCTCGTGAATGACGACCCCCTCAAACGGGATTTTCGCCCAGATGGTCTCACCGACCAGTTTCAATTTCAGTTGCTGTAGTAATTCTTGATCGATTTCCAAGTCCCTCTTGGCATCGAGATAATCCTGCATTTTTATGGATCTATTGATCGCTTCTTCGCTCGTATCTCCGGGCTTTGGGGTGATTTCCAGATCACTTCCATCAAATGTGACACCTTGAGTCATGACAATCGTAGCGAGGACTTTCCTACGCTCTTCCACCTTGTCTTCCTGCTCCTTAAACGCCTTGGTCAATTCGTGAATGACACTCTCCACTTCACGGCCTTCGAGTTCTGCTCGGTATTGCTTGTAGTGCTCTACAACCGCCAGCGCGACATCTCTGGCATCGACCTTGTTGGAGTGTCGCACCCGGATGGAAACCAGATCCGTTCTAGGAATATCTTCCCGGCTTATCATAGACTTCAACATCTGAAGTGCTCTCTCCTCATCCACATTCCAGCGATTCGTAAGATCCAGATTCTTTATCACCATTCCGAGTGAATTGCGACTTTTGATCACATCAATCTGCGTCGGAAAGCAGTTCGTATTGACTGCGGATGAAAGACCGGTTGAGCAAAATCCCCCTTCTTTTTTCGGCTTCACCTGAATGACTGCCACGCTTTCATAGATCTTTGGCATCAGACAGGACACCACGCCAGCCGTGATAACGCCGAGCACGGCCCCGATAGGCAGCATAACAAGCAAAACCGATCCGTAACGCTTGAACATAGGCGGAAAGTGCGGGAACGAATCAGCCAAGTCAATGCATGGACTGCTACAGCCTGCTGTAGCTTTCACTCCGGCAGCCTGCTGCCGAGTCCCGATCCTCTGCCGTGGACAGCAGACTGTCTCACGGAAAGCGGCAGCAGGCTGCACGCAGTCCAAGTATCATCACCTCCCCGCCTGCTTGCCCCAGGAATCCTTGAGAGCGACGGTGCGGTTGAAGACGGGCTTCACGCCCGATTGGTGATCCTTGCTATCGGCCACGAAATAGCCGACTCGTTCAAACTGGCACGCAAACCCAGGTTCCGCAGTGGCAAGCGCTGGCTCGACCTTCGCGGTGATGGTTTTTAACGAATCAGGATTGAGTACGCTCAGGAACCCACCATCCGCCGCATCCGGGTCCTCGACGCTGAAAAGCCGGTCGTAAAGCCGCACCTCCGCATCAATGCCCGTGGCAACATCCACCCAGTGAATGGCCGCCTTGCATTGCACGCCTTCCGGCGAGTCTTTGCCAACGGTTCCAGGCAGGATTTCCGCGTGGATCAGCGTGACGTTCCCTTCCGCGTCCTTCTCGAACGATGTGCAATGAATGATATGGCCGCCGCGCAAACGCACGTGGCGATCCGGACCCAGCCGATAGAATTTCTTCGGCGGATCTTCCATGAAATCCTCACGCTCAATCCAAACTTCGTTGGAAATCGGCACTTGCCGCTCACCCAGCTCCGGGTTTTGCGGATGATTGGAAACATCAGCGTGACCCAGCGACTCCGCAGACCAGTTTTCAAGAACGACTTTCACCGGATCGAGCACCGCCATGCGGCGTGGCGACTCACGATTGAGGAAATCCCTAACATCAAACTCCAACAACGCGACGTCCGTGGTGCCGTTGAACTTGGTGATGCCGATCCGTTTGCAAAAATCACGAATCGCAGCGGCAGGATAGCCGCGACGGCGCAGACCGGAGATGGTCGGCAGGCGAGGATCGTCCCAACCTCCGACGAGTTTCTCCTGCACGAGCTGCAGCAACTTGCGCTTGCTCATCACCGTGTAAGTTAGGCTCAGCCGGGCGAATTCAATCTGGCGCGGCTTGGACGGCACCGGACAATGCTCGATAAACCAATTGTATAGCGGCCGATGGTTTTCAAACTCCAAGGTGCAGAGCGAATGAGTGATGTGTTCGAGCGCGTCCTCCAAGGGATGCGCGAAATCATACATCGGATAGATGCACCACGCGTCGCCCGTGTTGTGGTGATGGGCGTGCATGATGCGGTAAAGCACCGGATCACGCAGGTTCATGTTCGAGGACGCCATATCGATCCTCGCCCGCAGCACGCATTCGCCTTCCTGAAACTCCCCGGCGCGCATCTTGGCGAATAACGCGAGGTTTTCCTCCACCGACCGCTCACTCGATACCGATCGGGTGCCGGGCGTGGTCAGATTGCCACGCTTCAAGCGCATCTCCTCCGCGCTATCGTCCTCGACGTAAGCAAGGCCCTGTTCGATGAGGTGCACCGCGCAATCGTAGAAAAACGGGAAGTAATCACTCGCGAAATACAGGTCTTTCCCCCAATCGAAACCTAGCCATTTGACGTCGGCCTTGATGCTCTCGACGTATTCACTTTCCTCTTTTTCCGGATTGGTATCATCAAAGCGCAAATGGCACTTCGCTCCAACCGCGCCATTTTCCAGCGCAACACCGAAGTTCAGGCAGATCGATTTCGCATGGCCGATGTGCAAATAGCCATTCGGCTCCGGCGGAAAACGGGTGATGACGGTGGAGTGTTTGCCGCTGGACAGATCATCAGCGATGATGTCGCGGATGAAGTCGGATTTGAGAGATGGGTCGGATTCGGACATGAGTGAAAAACATTAAATTCATTTCGCAAGCTCAACGAGCAGCGCTTGGTTCAGGCGAATGCCGGCTTCGAAGTTCTCAACCGGAAAATTCTCGTTTGGCGCGTGGATCTGGGCATCGGACAGAGCAAGCCCCAGCAACAACGAGTCCGCACCAAGGATTTCACGGAAAGTTTGCACGATCGGAATGCTCCCACCTTCGCGGATCAACACGGGCTCCGCATTGAAAGCGGCCCGCAGCGCGGCTTGGCCAGCAAGACCGAACGCCGAGTTGGGATCGGTGATGTACGGTTTCCCCTCGTGGCCAACAATAACCTCGATCTCAACCCCCTGCGGACAATTCCGCAGCAAATGTGCTTCCACCTTCTTCATGATGTCCTCCGGGCTTTGGTCCGGCACGAGACGGAAGGAAAGTTTCACAAAGGCCTCGGCCGGAATCACCGTCTTCGAGCCTTCCCCCTGATAGCCGCCGCCGATGCCATTGATCTCCGCCGTAGGACGCGACCAAACACGCTCAGCCGACGAATAACCCGGCTCGCCAAACATGCCGGGCGAACCCGTCACTTGCAGAAAATCCGCGTCGCTCACCCCAGGAACCTTTGACCACATCTGGCGCTCCCAATCTTCTAACGAACGAACCGAATCGTAAAATCCATCGATCGCCACCCGTCCATCCGACGCATGCAAACTGGCGACCAATCGCGCAATAGCCGCCGCCGGATTTGCCACGGCCCCGCCGAAAAGCCCGGAGTGGAGATCCCCTTTCGGCCCGCGCAAAATCACTTCGCAGCATGCAACGCCGCGCAATCCATAACCGAGCGTCGGCACGCCGGGAGCGACCATCCCGGTATCGGAAATCGCGATGACATCGCAGCGGAGCTCCTCGCGATGTTTGAGCAGAAACGGCGCAAGATTCGGACTGCCGATTTCCTCCTCACCTTCAAACAAAAAAATCAAATTCACCGGCAACTCGGCGTTTTCGCGCAGCGTTTTCTCGACCCCTAAAACATGGGCCATCATCTGCCCCTTATTGTCGGTAGCACCGCGAGCCCAGATTTTGCCCTCACGGATTTCCGGTTGAAATGGATCGCTCGTCCACAAATGCAGCGGATCGACCGGCTGAACATCATAGTGACCATAAATCAACACTGTCCGGCGGCCCGCCACATGGGCGTTTCGCGCGATGACTACTGGATGTTTCGGTGTTTCATGCAACGCCGTCGCAAGGCCCATGCCAGAAAGCTTCCCAACCAGCCATTCCGCGCAAGCACGCACGTCATTCGCATGACGCGAATCCGTCGAAATACTCGCAAAACGCAGAAACGAAAACAGATCTTCAAGTGCAGGAGTCACGCGCGGATATTTGCCGCCACCCCCCTCCCGCCGCAAGGCGAATCCGAGAGAAAACCTCATACCCAGCCGCATACGGATGAATCGTCCGGCCACCCCAGATCCTCAAGGAGCGCCAGAACAGGTCCGCCGATGCCCATGAGAAGCCAATGCAATGCGCATTCGCTCGTCTCATGGTCACCTCATGGGCGTGGGCGAACACATTTCGCCCCTCCATGTTCCAACCGCCGCGCTTCCCGCGCGGTGCATTGGCAGACCTCAGGTCTAGTACGCTGACTTCAACACAGCTCCGCCTCGGCTTTTCTTGACTCAGGCGCGGCTCGGGCGATGGCCTCCGCGGCAAAGTATGTGAGATCTCTTGATTTGGATAGAAGAGCTGTTTTTAGGTCCTTGGGCCGTGTTGCGCACCTATCACTTCACCACGTATTCGGCGCGGACGATGGTGATGATGTCCTTTTCATAGGACGAAGTGTCGTTGTTGCCTTCGGTGGAGGTTTCCGTGGAGTTGGCGGGATTGATATTGATGATGCCCATGGAGGAGTCCACGAGGGGACCGATCTCGGTGTTGCCAGCGGCGCGAAGGATGTTTTCGGCGCGATTACGCGCATCTTTGGCGGCCTCCGCCAGCATCTCAAGTTTGAGCTCACCGAGGCGGGTATAATAATAGCTCGGATCATTGGAGGTCACAAATACCCCCTGTTCGAGCAACGAGGTGATTTCACGCGAAGCTTTTTCGATTTGCGGAACATTCGGCGAACTCACAGAAACCACTTGAATCGCACGGAAACCGGCCGACCTGCGAGTTTCCGTTCGCAAGGGAACGGTGGTGCCAGGAAGCACCTTGTCTTCACGAATCATCTCAAATTCTTCAGTAATATTGGCGGACTGCGTCTTAATGTCGTCCGCCTTGATGCCTTGGGCTTTGAGGAATTCAACCGCTTTGTCGGTGCCGCTTTTCAACGACAGATAAGCTGCGGTGCGGTCGGCACCCTTGCCCTCGATGCTTGCCGACCACTGGATCAGGTCGGAAACGATCCTTTTTTTGGCCGATCCGGTGATGCGGATGTTGTTTTTATCCGGTTGCTTGCGGACATCACGCCAAGTGGTGGCGGCGATGAAGGTGGAACCGACCATGCCCAAGGCAAGGGCAAAGGCGGCGAGTGGCGGCAGGCTGATGCTGCGGATGGATCTTGGTGAATCGGAGTCGTTGCTCATGGCTTTATCGGTTCTTTGTGTGTGAAATCAGAACTTAACCCATCGCCTTTTCCATCAGCGTGTTCATGCGGGTGACGGTATCGCGGGCATCTTCTAGCAAGCCGGCCGCGATGAGCGCGTTGTCGAGGAGTTGGCGGGAAACGAGTTTGGCGAGTTCCGGGTTGGAATCCTTGGCCTCGGCGAGTTTTCTGACCAACGGATGGCGAGGGTTGATCTCCAACTCGACCTTCACCTCGTCTTTGAAATTCTCATCCATCGCCTTCATCATCTGGCGCATCTGCGGACTCATGCCATCGGCCGGAACCAATGCGATGACCGGGTTTTCCACCAGACGCTTGCCGCTGGAAACCGAGGTCACCCGATCGCCCAGTTCTTGTTTGAGAAACTCGCAGAGCGCGGTGGTTTGCTCCGGCGTGAGCGATTCGCCTTCGGCCGCCTGGTCATCGAGCTCCACTCCGCCATGGCGAACGGAAACGAGTTTCTTGCCATCAAACGTGCCGAGAGAATCGACCACGTATTCATCCACGGCATCGGTGAAATAAACAACTTCCAAGCCGCGCGCTTTGAACGCTTCGAGATACGGGCTGTTTTCAATCTGATCGCGGCTTGGACCGACGAGATAATAGATCGATTCCTGGCCGTCCTTCATGCGGGAAACGTAATCGGCGAATCCGCAAACCGCCCCGGAATCCGTTAGGGAAGATTCGAAACGCAGGAGTTTTGCGAGCGCATCGCGGTTGGTGTGATCGGTGGCGACGCCTTCCTTGAAGAAGCGATCGAATTTCCGATAGAAAGCACGGTATTTCTCCGGATCGGCCTCGGCCTCCTTCTCAAACATTTTGATCACGCGCTTGCTGATTACGGCACCCAATTTACGGATCAGCGCGCTGTCCTGCATGGTTTCGCGCGAGATATTGAGCGGGATATCCGCGCTGTCCACGACGCCCTTCATGAAGCGCATCCAGTCGGGCAGCAGTTCTTTAGGCGCTGGATCGATCAGCACCTTGCGGCTGTAGAGAGCGACCGCGGGTTCGGCCTTGGAAAAACCCATGCGCTCCGGGTTTTCCGATGGGGCGAAGATCAGCGCGTTGATTGCTAGCGGAGCGTCGGCCGCGAAGTGCAAGCGGTAGGATGGCTCGTCCCAAGCCTTGCAAGCGAATTGATAGAACGCCTTGTATTCCTCGTCGCTGATCGCGGATTTATTTTTTAACCAGAGCGCCTCCACCTCGTTGATACGCTTACCATTGAGCAGGATCGGAAAGCCGACGAAGTTGCTGTAGGTCTCGATGAGATGCTTGATGCGGGCCTCGCTGGCGAATTCGGCGCAATCCTCCTTGAGCTGCAGGACGATTTTCGAGCCGCGGTCGAGGCCGTTGGTTTCCTCGATTTCGTAGCCGGTCTTGCCATCGCTGGTCCAAACAAGCTCCGGCGAGTCGGCGTGCCATGCGCGGGACGAGACACTGACTAGGTCCGCCACCATGAAAGCCGAGTAGAAACCGACACCGAACTGGCCGATCATGTTCGCCGGTGATCCGCCGCCTTCTTTGACCGCTTTCAAAAACGATTTGGTGCCCGAGTGGGCGATGGTACCCAGGTTTTTGACGAGTTCGTCGTGCGACATGCCGATGCCGTAATCGGAGATGGTCAAGGTCTTGGCTTCCTCGTCGGTGGTGATGTGGATTTCCAGCGGGAGCGTGGGCTGGTGGATGTTTTTCTCGGTCGCCTCGATGTGACGGAGTTTTTCCATCGCGTCCGAGGCGTTGGAAATCAGTTCGCGGAGGAAGATTTCCTTGTCCGTGTAAAGTGAGTGGACGACGAGGTCGAGCAGCTGTTGGATTTCAGCTTGGAAGACGTGTTTTTCGAGTGTGGTTTCGCTCATGGGTAAAATCAGTGGTTTGACAGGGGCAGAACATACTCATCCACGCCCAGCTGTCAAAACCCACGCGCCTTAATATCAAACGCGCGCCCAGAGCCAAATCGAATCGACAGGAATCAGCAGCAACCTGCGGGGGAGCAGGATTTCGCCTCGTGGCTGTGAGGGTGGTGATGCCCATCCGGCGCAGGACTGGCTGGCATCGAGGAATCGATGGCCGGGGCTTCGATAGAACGATCCGGCTGCAGGGTCTTGAGGCCGAGTTTCGCGAGAAGCGCGAGATCTTTTTCCGCTTCTGGATTGTCGGCGGTGAGGAGTTTCTCGCCATAGAAAATCGAGTTCGCGCCGGCATAGAAGCAAAGCGCCTGGACCTCGTCGGATAGGCGGGTGCGCCCCGCGGAAAGCCGGACTTTCGCGCCAGGCACGGAAATCCGGGCGCAGGCGATCATTCGGACGAGATCGAAGGGATCGACCTGCGGGTTTTCCGCAAGCGGCGTGCCGGGCATCGGCATGAGCGAGTTGATTGGCACGCTCTCCGGCTGCGGGTTGAAATTCGAAATAACTTCCAACAAGCGGAGTCGGTCGGTGATGGTTTCGCTCAAACCGAGAATACCACCGCAACAAACGGAAATGCCGGCGTCTTGGACGTTGCGGATCGTGCGCAGGCGATCTTCGTAAGTATGGCTGCTGACGATATTCGGGTAATGCTCCGGCGAGGTGTCGAGATTGTGATTGTAAGCAGTGACCCCGGCCAAGCGGAGTTGTTCGGCTTCCGCTGGTCCCAGTTCACCGAGGGTGACGCAGACTTCCATGCCGAGGGTAGAGACATTGCGCACGATATCGAGCACTTGCTCAAACTTGGGGGTGCCACCACGGACGCCCTTCCAAGCCGCGCCCATGCAGAAACGCGTGGAACCGGAATCCTTGGCGGCGCGGGCGTGTTGCATCACTTCCTCGCGCTCAAGCAGCACATGGCTTTCAAGCTCAGTCTTGTAACGGGCCGATTGCGCGCAATACGAACAATCCTCGGAACATCCGCCGGTTTTAATCGAAAGCAGCGTGCAAAGCTGGATTTTACCCTCGGGCCAAAATTTTTCATGCACCTCACGGGCGCGCTTGATGAGATCGAAAAATGGCAGCGAGTGGAGTTCTTGGAGTTCAGCGAGATTCATGATCTTGTAGGAGGCGCGGGGCAGTGGACTCGCGAAAGATGCCGATTGGAAAGAAGATAGCAAGAAGTGAGAAGGAAAAGCGCTGTAGGGCCAAGAAATCAGGCACCGCCAAACGCGTGAATCCGTATTTCACGGCTTCGGTTTCCGCTTCGCCGACTTCAGATTCCGCGTGATCGCTAAAATCGCCGGATGCGTAAATCGCCGCTCGGCCGTGATCGCATAAAACTGCGTTTCC
>CAYRLT010000373.1:0-2705 GCA_964425095.1 uncultured Luteolibacter sp. | reverse complement strand
TCGCCCAGCGGGATTCTTCGGGATCGAAGTAGCCGACGTTGCGGAGGAGAAACTTGAGATGCGCGGTATCGCCCGGCTTGTAGAGTGGGCGGTCGCTGATGCCATAACTCAGATCGCGATTGGTATTATTCCATTGTGGGTTTTGAGCGTTCAGTGACTGGAATCCGAAGAAGGCCGGGCTGCGGTCTTTTTTGCGCGCGATGGCGAGCCATTCATAGTCTGGATCCCAATCGCCGGGTTTGAGTAAGGTTTTTCCATCGGCATCGGTAGTGCGGTTGAATTCACGCCATTTCACGTTCATGCGGCGGCCGAGGGGCGTCTTGCGGTCGAGGTGAATCGTGCGGTAGCCGAAGAACTCGAGGTCGGCCTCGGCGACTGGTGCGCCGGACTCGGCATCGGCCACCCACCATTGGAGTTTTCCGGCGACGTCGCGTTGGACGAGCACGGAATCGATGATCCAGACGAGCGTGTGGAACTCGTTGCCATCCGCTAGTTTTCCGGTGATCCACCACGCGCCTGCTTGGTTGAGTGGGACTTCGAGTTCCGTGTGGGTGTCGCGGTGTTTGGGGTGCGGGGTGAGTGCTGCTTCCCAGGTGGCTGCGGTTTTTCCGAGGTATTTGGATTGTTTGGTGCGGATCAGTCGGTTGGCGATCTCGGATGGCTCGACTCGCTCTGAGTCGATGTTTCCGGGGTTGCTTTTCAGATAGGAAATCGTGTCTTGGAGCACGGCTTCCATGTCGACCGGTGCGGCGGTTAGGGAGATTTTTGAGGCATTGCGGAAGACGAGCGGGAGTTTGGGTTTTGTGCCGGTGGAAACGGTTTTCGCGGACTCGAAGCGGCCCCAGTTGCCGGTGATTTGTTTGAGGAGTTTTTTGCGGTGGTCGTTGCCGCCGGGACCGTGTTTGGCGATCGTTTGTTCGAGTGCTTCGCGGGCTTTGTCGTATTGGCGGCGGTTGAGGAAGATTTGGACGAGGGCGTCGCCAGCTTGCTGGGTTTGATTGAAGACCGAGCGGTAGAGGGCGATGAAATGGTGGGATGGTGGGAGTTTGAAACGGCGGACGCCATCGGAGGTTTTTGCGAGGCATTCGTCTTCGGCGAGTGTGTCCACTTCGAGGATGCCTTTGGCGCTGTCGGGGTCTTGCTGTTGCCACCAACCGTAGGATGCGAGTGTTTCCACTCCGAATTGGGATTGGGAGAATTGGGCGAGTTGTTGGGTGACCCATGTTGCCCCGGCAGTTCCTAACTTTGCGTGTTCAGCCAAAGCGAAGCGCCAGCGTTCGCCGTCGTTTTTGGCGGCTTCCAAGGAGGCGGGGATTTCGTAGAGGACTGGGCCGTCTTTTGCCCAAGGTGCGCCTTCGGTGCCACCTTCCGGTCCGGGTTCGCCCCATTCGGGGAGGGTGTCGATTGGGGTGAGGGTTTGAAGTTTCCAGGACTCGCCGGAGTTCAAGAAACTCGCGAAGTCATACCAGATTGAAGCGGGCCGGGTGGCATTCTGTGAGTTGGCGAGCGCTTGGCGGAAGAGTTGCAGCGAGCGGATGTGGTCGCGGTAAGTGGTCTCAACGGACGATCCGGCGGAAGCCTCGGGAACGGCGTTCGGGCCCCGGCCTCTTCCGTAGTAGCCGCCGCGTTCGCGTTCGAAATCCCCGGCGATCAGACGACCTGAATGGGGTGCATTTTGGTAGGCTTTTGCGGCGGAGATGAGCAGTACCGCGTTTTCCGGGTGTTGGGCGACGGCTTGTTCGACGAGCGCATCGAATTCCTTCCATTCGTTGAGACTGCTTATGGAATGGTTGGCCTGTTCGAGATCCTCGCCGGTTTTTGAGTCCGAGACGGGCAACAGCTTTTCCTTGTAATGGTTCAAGGCATCCTTCCACAGGCCGCGCTCGATGAGCTTGTCGCGCTCTTTGCGGAGAGCGGGGATGTCCTGGGCGATGAGGTTGAGAGGAAAAAAAACGACGCAACAAAGCCAGGCAAAATTTTTCATGTCACTGGGTATGACACACCAAATGACGGATTCTTAGAAGAAAGAAATCCTTGGGGTTAGCGGGGGATGCCGATGATGACGCCCGTGATCTTATCGAGGATTTCACGGAGGGGCGGAACGTGTCCGCCCTGACCATGAGGGGACAATGGAAAGCGCTTTGCACTCACTCATTGGCTTTTCATGGACATCGGCGAACGCGTTTCGCCGCTCCTTGATCAATCTTCGACGTAGAGGATTCGTCCGCAATCTTCGCAGCGGGCGATTTCCTTGCCGGTCTGGACGGCGACTACGGTGGAAGGGATTAGTTTCATGTGGCAACCTTCGCATTTGCCCTCGTGCATGGGGGCTAGGGCGAGGCCGGCCTTGCTTTTCATCAGGCGTTCGTAGAGCGGCATGACCGTTTCCGGGATATTGCCAGCGAGTTTCGCGCGTTCGGCGAGCACTTCCTGGCGCTCGGTTTCCATGCGTTCGTGGCGTTGTTTTATCGAGGCGAGATCCTCGTTCACGAGCGTGCGGGTGTGGGAGAGGGCGGCTTCCGTGGCTTTGTGGGCGGCGCGCAACGTGTCCATTTCTTCCATCAGTTCGAGCTCGCGGGTTTCGAGATCATCCACGTCTTTGGTGTAGCGGACGATTTCATGGCCGAGCGCTTGATATTCCTCGTTTTTGCGGGTTTCGAACTGTTGGATTTTCAGGCGCGTGATGGTCGTCTTGCGGGTTCCTG
>CAYRLT010000372.1:0-2438 GCA_964425095.1 uncultured Luteolibacter sp. | reverse complement strand
GCTGTCTTTGCCGACCGCCTCGCACGAAATATCCGCTACATGGAGGTGAGCTTTGCCTCGGGCTGTATCGACTTCATGAACCTCGACGGCCGCGAGGTCTGCGACGCCATCCGCTCCGCCGTGCCAACAGGTCTTGAAGTGCGGATCTTTCTCGGCATTCACCATGAGGGCTACACGCAAAAAATGGCTCCCATACTTGAAAATGCCCTCGCTTGGCCAAGTCTGGATGGGATCGACCTCCACGGGGCAGAACCCGCGCCACTCAGGGATTGGGCTGAAAGCTACTGGCGCCGGGCGAGGGATGCCGGAAAATTTACCAAAGCGCATGCTGGAGAGTTCTGCGGACCGGATTTCATACGTCATGTCGTGGAAAAACTCGGAGCGCAGCGCATCGAGCATGGTGTCCGTGCCGTCGAGGATCCGGTGGTGCTCGATCTTTTGCGTGAACGCGGCATCGCCCTCGATGTGTGCCCTATCAGCAATGTGAAGCTCGGCGTCGTGCCCGCTGCGGATCAACACCCCATCCGCCGCCTCCTTGATGCCGGCATCGTTTGCACGATCAGCACCGATGATCCGATTAGCTTTGGCAACGCGCTCGAGGACGAATACCTGCTTTTGGCTGAGAAACTTTCCTTCACCAGAGATGAGTTGGCCGTATTGGCACATAATGGTTTTCACGTCGCTCTGGCCACCGAGGATTGGAAGCGTCGCGCGCTCGCCTCAGAGTAGCCTTTGCACGCTAGGCTTCATTGTGGTTTGCTTTGCGTGCTATGAAATTCACCTATTTCGGACATTCCTGTTTCCTTATTGAGTCGGGCGGATCCCGCTTGTTGTTTGACCCATTCATCACTCCGAATCCCTTGGCCGCATCGGTCGATGTCGCAAAAATACAAGCCGATGTAGTTTTGATATCCCACGGACATGCAGACCATGTTGCCGATGCGGTTGCGCTCGCACGTCAGACCGGGGCCAAGGTTGTGGCAAACTGGGAAATTTCCGACTGGTTGGGACGTCAAGGCATCTCGAACGCACAGCCCATGAACCACGGCGGCACTTTCGCCCTGCCATGTGGAAAAGCCAAAATGGTCAACGCCATTCACTCCAGTTCGCTCCCAGATGGCACGTATGGCGGAAATCCCGCAGGCTTCGTGGTGGAGACGCAGGACGGTTCCTTCTACTATGCAGGTGACACGGCGCTCACTCTCGACATGAATCTCATCGCCGAGGAATTTGCCCTCCGCTTCGCCGTGCTCCCCATAGGCGACACCTTCACCATGGGGACTGCCGACGCCATCAAAGCCGCCAAGCTCTGCGGCGCGAAAAAAGTGGTTGGCGTCCACTACAACACTTTCCCGCCTATTCAAATCGATACCACCGCAGCGCAGGCGGCCTTCGCCAACGACGGGCTTGAACTGCTGCTCCCCGCTATCGGTTCGACCATCGAGCTCTGACTTCCTTTTCACTGCCTGAGCTTGAGCTCGGCCATTTTGCCGGGGGGGCTTTTAGTTTTCGATGAGGCTGCTTTTGCAGAGTTCGGCGTAGAGGCCGCCTCGGGCGAGCAGGTCTGTGTGGCGGCCGCGTTCGGTGATGCATCCGCGTTCGAGGACGAGGATTTGGTCGGCGTGGCGGACGGTGGAGAGGCGGTGGGCTATGACGAAGCTGGTGCGGTTTTCCATGAGGCGGTCGAGGGCTTCTTGGATGAGACGCTCGGTGGCCGTGTCCACGCTGGCTGTGGCTTCGTCGAGGATGAGGATGGGCGGGTTTTTGAGGAGGGCGCGGGCGATGGAGAGGCGTTGTTTCTCGCCGACGCTGAGTTTGACTCCGCGTTCCCCGAGTGGGGTGTGGAGGCCTTGTGGGAGGCGCTTGATGAAATCGGCGGCGTTGGCGGCGCGGAGGACTTCCCAGATTTGCTCTTCGGTGGCGTCGGGTTTTCCAATGCGGAGGTTTTCGGCGGTGGTGCCGTTGAACATGAAGCTTTCCTGGGTTACCACGGCGATGCTGTGGCGGAGGTGGGATTTTGGGATATTGCGGAGGGGAGTGCCGTCGATGGTGATTTCTCCGCTGGTGAATTCGTAGAAGCGGACAAGGAGGTTGACGATGGTGGATTTGCCGGCGCCAGTCGGTCCTACGAGGGCGATCATCTCGCCGGATTTGGCTTCCAGATTCACATCGTGGAGGACAGGCATCTTGGGGTCGTATGAAAAGGAGACATCGCGGTAAACGACATGGCCGTTGACGCGGGAGGTCGGCCTGTTCGCACCTTCGTCGGGTTCTGTTTCAGAATCCATGATCTCAAAGACGCGGTCGCCGGCGGCGCGACCGGATTGGAAAATCTGGTTCAGTTGGTGGAGGCGTCCAACGGGTTCGTAGAGATAGCGTGTAAGGACGAAGAATGCGACGAGAGCGCCGGTGTCCATTTTTCCAGTGAGCACTTGCGA
>CAYRLT010000371.1:0-3109 GCA_964425095.1 uncultured Luteolibacter sp. | reverse complement strand
TGAAATGCCGCCGCCGAAGAAACCCCAACCCTCAAGCACCGAACGAACCGCTTTCACCGATGTGCTCACGGCCCGGCTCGATGCAGCCTACGCCGAGAAGAAGAGCACCGGCGGATCGGCGGTGCTCCGCCGGCTCAACCGTGCCGAGCTGCGCAACACCCTGCGCGATTTGCTTTATCTCGAAGGTCCCGATTACCGCAGCCCGAGCGTCGGGCCGGAGATCGTCGATGCCCAGGGCAGCGGGGCAGTCATCAACGTGGGCACCGGAGTGGAGCGGGAGTTCCCGGAGGATGAGAAACTGCACGGCTTCGATAACATCGGGCAGAATCTGGTGATGTCGGATTTCCTGCTCAAGCTCGTGATCGGCGCCGCCGAGGACGCCTTGGGCCGGGCCACAACCGTGGGTGAAAAGCCCAAGACCGAGGCACGGCGCTTCACCTGGCCCATTCGCAAAGAGCCGAAGGGACTGCTTGCCACCACTGCGCACAAGATGAATCCAGGCTACGACGGAATTTTCGAAATTTACCTGGAGCCCGATGCCGGTATCGGCGGTGAGGGCCGTGTCGCACCATCCGCGATCAGTGCCTCTGGCGTTGGCGTCTCTGCCCGTTATCGCATTACCATTGAGGCATCGGCGCACAATCAGCAGCATCCGTTCGGTGACCTGGTGAATATCCTCCCGGATGAGCCGATGTTGCTCGGATTGCACATCACGGACGTGCGCAAGGGTAGTGGATTCAGTGCTGGCAGTCCGACCGATATGCCCGTGGTGCAGTGGCCCATGACGGCGGACGGAAAGACCAGAACCTACGTGCATGAGGTGTGGCTCAACTCCACGTGGACGGCGTGGGTCGCATGGGAGAACGGGCCGCAGCCGAGAGTCTTCAGGCCCGTGGAGATGGTGGAGATAGCTCTCCCCGCCGCCTTTCGCCCGAGACCTCCGGACAACGCGCCGGAGAAGGAGAAACATGACTACCACGCCGACATGGTCAAAGCCCTATTCGGTGCCGACGGCTACATGGGACCCCACCTGCGCATCCACAACATGACGTTCGAACCCCTGATCGACCAATGGCCACCGCGCAGCCATACTGCGCTCCATGGCACGACGGGCACCGAAAGCACGGCGAACCTCCTGCTCAGATTCGCACAACGGGCCTATCGCAGTCCGGTGCTGGCCGAGGATGTGGACCATTACGTCAAGCTCGTGGAGTCCCAACTGGCGAAGGGACTTACCCGCGCAGAGGCGCTCCGCGTGGGTTACACCGCCATTCTCGCAGCCCCGCGGTTCTATTACCTGCACGAAACCGCCGGCCCACTGGACGCCTACCAGCTCGCCAGTCGGCTGAGCTACTACCTTTGGTCGTCCATGCCCGATGAGGAGTTGTTCGCGCTGGCCGCGAGCGGAAAAATCAAAGAGCCCGCCGTGTTGCGGGCGCAAGTGGAGCGAATGCTCAACCATGAAAATGCCGCCGCCTTTACCAGGCGTTTTGTCACGAGCTGGCTGCGCCTCGACAAGGTGGGAGCCATGCCTCCCGATCGGTCCGGACCCTACCGCTACTATTTCGACCGTCATTTGGGGCCGCTGATGGCGGAGGAAACAGACCTCTACTTCGCCAACCTTTTGAAAAGCAACGGCCCCATCCGCGAGCTGATCGATTCCGACTACACCTTCATGAACGAGCGCACCGCGCAGCATTGCTACAACCGCCACGACGATTTCAACCCGCCCAAAAGTCACGACGACTACTATCCCACATACGTCCGGGGCGGATTCATGCGTAAGGTCAAACTGAAAGACTCGCGTCACGGAGGCATCCTCACGCATCCGAGCGTCATGACCGCCACGGCCAATGGCGTAGATACGTCGCCAGTCCTCCGTGGTGTCTGGCTGCTGGAAAGCATCCTCGGCACGCCACCGTCGCCACCTCCACCCGATGTCCCGGCGCTGTCCCCCGACCTGCGCGGCGCATTGACCATCCGCGACCAACTGGAAGCACACCGCAAGAACGAGTCCTGCAACAGTTGCCATCAAAAGATAGATCCGATGGGCTTCGCGTTTGAGAACTTCAACCCCATCGGAAAATGGCGCGAAAATTACCCCGGCAGCGACAAGAAGATTGATCCATCGGCAGAATTGCCCAACGGCGAGCCGCTGGCGGACATTGTCGCTCTCAGAAAATACCTGCTCACCCGCGAGAACCAGGTCACACGCAACCTTTGCGAGAAACTGCTTTCGTATGCCACCGGCCGCGCGATCGAGCCCACCGACCGCGCCGAAGTGGACCGGATACTCCAATCGCTCAGCAGTAAAAACGGCGGCCTGCGCGACCTCGTTCACCTTGTAGCGCAAAGCAAGGCCTTTGCGACCAAGTAACCCCCTTCCACGCACGACTGGCATGACACAATCCCAACTTTCATCTCACAGGCAAATTGTGAAAGCCACCTTTGGAGCGTTTCTACTAACCAGCCTGGCAGTGACCAATGGTGTCGCTGCTCCTGCGGTGGATTTTGCCAGAGACATCCAGCCTATCTTCGAGGCGAATTGTGTGAAATGTCACGGCCCGGAGAAGCAGAAGGCAGATTATCGGCTCGATGTGAAAAGCAGCGCTTTGACGGGCGGTGAGAATCATGCGCCGAACATCGTGCCGGGCAAGAGTGCGGAGAGTCCGTTGGTGAAATTCGTGGCGGGGCTGGATGAAGACATGATGATGCCGCCGAAGGGTAAGCGATTGAGTGCGGAACAGATCGGGCTTTTGAGAAAGTGGATCGATGAGGGTGCGGTCTGGCCGGATGCGGCGAGTGCCAAAGCGGCGGACCCGCTGGACTGGTGGAGCCTCAAGCCGCTCGCGAAGCCGCCGGTGGCCGGAGCCTCGCCGATCGACACCTTCATCGCCGCGAAGCTCGCGGAAAAAGGCCTCGCGATGTCGCCGGAGGCGGATGCGCGCACGCTTGGCCGACGGCTTTATTTCGACCTCACCGGCTTGCCGCCGACACCGGAGGAGATGGACGCTTTTGCCGCCGATCCCGCGGCGGACAAATACGAGCGGCTCGTGGACAGGCTGCTGGCCTCGCCGCACTACGGTGAACGCTGGGCGCGGCACTGGCT
>CAYRLT010000370.1:0-1762 GCA_964425095.1 uncultured Luteolibacter sp. | reverse complement strand
TACTTCACGACATCGCCGACTTTCTGGAGCTTCTCGGCATCCTCGTCGGGGACTTCCACGCCGAACTCTTCCTCGAAGGCCATGACTAGCTCGACGGTGTCGAGGGAATCGGCCCCGAGATCCTCGATGAACGAGGCGTTGGTGGTGACTTGTTCAGCGGTCACGCCGAGCTGCTCGACGATGATGTCGCGTACTTTTTCTTCGATGGTTTTTTCAGACATGGGTTTTTTTGGTACTGGATAACGTTGCACGAGTAAAGGGCGCAGAGTGGATTTGCAATAATTTTCCAACTGTCCAAGTGGAGTCTCTTCTGATCCGCTGGTCGTGGAATGTCACAGTTCTCCGTTTTCCAGCGCAGCGTCCTGCTCGATGCTTCACCCCCTGAAGTTTACGCCTTCCATGAAAATCCGCACAACATCGCGAGGATTTCCCCGCCCTCCCTGCGGGTGGAGCGCGTGGAATGCTCCGTGCCCGCAAGGGCCGGGGAAGAGTTCCGGGTGCGCGTGAGCCAGTTCGGCCTGCCGCTGGAGTGGGTCGGAATCTGGCAGGAGGCCGTGCCCCACGGCCGGCTTGTCGACGGGGCGAGAAAATCCCCCTTCCGTCACTGGCGGCATCAGCACCTCTTCCGCGCTGAGGGATCGGGAACGGTAATGACCGACCATGTCGAGTATGCGCTTCCGTTCGGATTCATTGGCAGGCTGCTTGATGCGACCGTGATGCGGGTTGTGTTCACGATCATGTTTCGCTCCCGCCACAAGGCGACCGCTTCCTTTTTTAAGAAGGCCGGTGATCTGGCATAGGTGATCGGGGCAGTCCCCATGAGCAATGCCCGGGAACCTTTTTCCGATGCGGCCCTATGGCCGCGGCGTGATCGTCGTGGAGGCGGTGTATCCCTCCTGCCCCGCAAGTGAGGCCTCGATGGTGTAGGTCTCCCCGGCCTTCATGGACCGGGTAGGGATCTTTTCCGTGTAGACGACGAATTCCGTAGCCTGGCTCGAGGAGAAGTTGCCGGACGTCAGCACGCCGCCCGTATTGGTCATGGTGCTATTGTTGAAGGTCACGACCGCGTTCCCGTTCAGACCACTGGCTGTGTACACGGGGCTGGTACCACCAGGGGCCACGCTGTAGCCGCCTACCTTGCTGTCCCAGGAAGTGACGCTGCTGCCTGTCGTGTGTACGGTGGAACTGGCGGTGGCATCGAGCCAGAAGACCATGTTGCCCGAGGGGGGCGCCAACGCGCCCGACTGGAGGCGGAGCGTGCCGCCGCTAATCGTGGTGGTTCCCCCGTAGGTGTTGTTGCCGGCCAGGGTCACGACGCCGTTGCCGCTCTTGGTCAGGGTGCCGGTACCGCCGACGGCGCCGACGAACGTGCCGTCGGTGTCCTGGTTGAACACCATGGCCGAGTTGTTGGTGATGGAGCCCCGCAGGCTGCTGGTGGTGCCCTGCAAGATGCCGGCGGTGATGGTGGTCCCGCCGGTGTAGCTGTTTTCCCCGGACAGCGTCAGGGTCCCGGCGCCCTGTTTGGCCACGGTCCCCGTGCCCACGATGTTGGCCGTGGAGGCGGAGTTGTCCGCGCGGTTGAAGACGACCGCGGCGTTGTTGGAGACCACGCCGCTGAGCGTGCCGCTGGGGGTTGTGCCGTCGCCGACCTGGAGCACACCGTCGCGGACCCAGGTGCCGCCGGTATGGCCGGTGCTGCCGGTGAGCGTGAAGGTCCCGGTGCCGTACTTGACCATAATGCCCGTCCCGGTGGTCGTGCCGG
>CAYRLT010000369.1:0-2030 GCA_964425095.1 uncultured Luteolibacter sp. | reverse complement strand
ATTTTGGATTTTCGATTTTGTATTTTGTATTATTAAATTTTGACATTGTCAATCATTTTTTTTTTGTAACAGCTAATATGCACGGTTTATTCATGAAGCACCTCGTAAGCTCGACTGGCGAGCGGAAACGAGCAGGAATCCGCGGCGCTGATTATTGACGCTCATTTCGCTAAAGAAGTCCGTGAGCGTCATCCATTTACGTTTTGTTGTACGCATATACCATTCCATGAACAGGCTAATCGCCAAACGGCGGAACATGCCCAGTATCCAAGCGGCATTGCGCGTGCGCACGCGGCATCTGTCTTCATTGCCTGACACATCAAGACGCTGATGCAATCCGCTTTCAATGCCCCAATACTGACGTTGAAATTTTAACCACTGTTCCGCGTTCATCCGCTCGGGTTCCCGACTGGTCAGCAGCCAGACCGTTTCAGGCCGATGTTGGCCAATCTGCCGCTCAAGTTGCGCCGCTTGCCTTGCCCCCGGAAAACAGACCATTTCAGGTGTAACGGGAAGCGTCCGAATTCGGCGAATCTCCCGTCGCTTGCGATTTATCTCCTCCGTGCACGCCGTCTCCTGAGGGGGAAAAAGCCGCCGGGGCGGCGGCGAATAGTTTTTGCACGGTTCGTCTCAATCCCTTCTGATTATCTTTTACCGTCAATAGATAATCGGCGCCTCCTTCCTGAACTAAATCTCGGGCCGTCTCCACCTGTGTGTGTAACGCATCCAGCCCGACCAAGCGGCCTTCCAAGTCCAGCCTTCTGACCAAGTCGCGCGCTGCCGGAATCTCGTTGCTTTTCTCCGCTACCGGCACACTGGCCATGTAATACTGACTCGGCACGACCACGGCCGTCAATATCTGTTGCCCGCGACTATGTTTCAGCTCTTTGCCATCCATTGCCACCACCTCGTCCCGCGCCGACGAACCGCGCACCTGTGCCTGAAAAGCCACGATGGCTTCCTCCACTTTCACGGGATCGACCTTCCGTAATAAACGGCAAAACGTTGGTTGACTCGGCGATGGATATATCCCCGTGCGCCGATTCCGTCGAATTCCTAAAGCGCGCCGTTGAGCCTTACTCATCCGCCGCGCAAACGCCGCCAGATCCTTCTGCCCGCGTGGCGCACCGCAAAAATGTGCCAGGGCTACCACCGCCAATAACGACCACACCGGATACGATTCAATCCGACCACGAAAATCCGGAACTCTTTTGAAATGTTCTACCAGCGAGCGCAATTCGCGCGAACTCTGCGTACACCACGGCGCTACTTTCTTCTCAATCATAGCCAAACTCGGCTTTAGATGTTCGGCCTGCAGGCTTCGCCGCGTATTGCGATAGAGTTCCTTTACAAACAATCGTTTCGGACGGTTATGCCGGACATAATAGTCTCGGCCGCAGCGACCATACCCGTTCGTCTGCCCAAGTTCCACCCAGCCGCTCGCACGATAAACCGTCCCGGAAAAAAGAGCCGGATCCACAAACGTCTCGACCAATACAACCGGGTGTCCATAGCGCTCCTGCCAGTCGGCGGATAACCGATCCAAAGTTAACCGCAACGTCCGTGACCCAAGATTCGGCATCGCCTTGTCGGGCAGTATCAAAAACCGCGCATTGTTAACCACTAATCCCAAGCGCCGCCGCCGTTGTTCCTCTGTCCAGCCGATCCAGCGTTCCCGATGCCGCAGATGCTTTGCCGCCGCACAGAATATCAAAATACTCAACCAGCCGCCGCATGGCGTCGTTACCACGTAATACATCCGTTCCCCTACGGCCCTCAATGCCCCTAAATAGTGATGTTTCTCCAATAAACGATCGCAGCGTGCTTGTTCTTGAGGCCGAATCGGCCGCACGATCGCTGTTTCTATTATCCGTTGCTCTCTCTCGTTCGGTACATGTAGTTTTGGTTTCATGCAATAAATCATAGGAAAGTCGCCAATCCATGTCCAGTCTATATTGCATAAATCGTTATCTCTCACTATATTCAAGAACAGGAAGAATTAGCCGTGAAGTCTGACCCGAATGGCGCTA
>CAYRLT010000368.1:0-5919 GCA_964425095.1 uncultured Luteolibacter sp. | reverse complement strand
AAAGAGCCTTCGTTTTTACACGACTCTAGCAGGCGACATCATCGCCCGATGCACGTTCTGGATGAAGTCGGCACCCGTGCATTATCCCACCGAAGCATTTTTCCGGGAAGTGCTCGAAGCGCAAGGCCTTGTCGTGGAAATCCGCCCTTTATGGGGTGGCACTCCTTTCAACAACTACCTCATCCTGGCGAGACGTCAGGGATAGCAACCTCCCAGCCGATTTCCTCGGCAAGGGCGAGGATTGAAGCCACCACCTCCAAGGCGATGGGCGTGGCCTCATGGGCGAGGACAATGCTTCCCTCGCGTGCTGATTCGCGGATTCGCCGAGTCACCTCAGCGAGCGGATAGCCGCCGCCATCGAAGCCCCTGCTGTTCCAACCGATCAGTCTCAAGCCCTCCTGCTTCAAAACCGGGTGGACGAAAATATTGTAATGCCCCACCGGCGCGCGGAAAATCTTCGGAGCCTCACCGGTGATATCCTCGATCACCCGTTGGCATTTCACGATTTCCCGGTAGGTCGCCACCGGTCCAAGGCGCCAGAAAGACAGACGCGGATGACTCCAGCTGTGGTTGCCGAGTTGATGGCCGCGGTGGCGGATTTCCCGGATCAGCTCGGGATGTTTCGCGGCCTTTTCGCCAATCACAAAAAAAGTCGCCTTTGCAGCGTGGCGGTCTAGCAAGTCGAGAATCGCCGGGGTGTCGGTGGGATCAGGTCCGTCATCCAATGTTAGCCAGATTCCTTTCGCGCATCGGGTTTGCACCGGGCCGAAAAGCCGTGAGGAAGGATTCAGGGTTCCAGCAAGAAGGAAACCGACGATGAGCGCATGCATGAGGATCCCGATCTGAAAATGCCCGGCCGCAGCGGCGACAATTCCACCACCCAGCATGAAGGCGATCAGCAGCATCCTCCATGTCTGAGCCAAGATCATTCGGTGAATGCCTCCTCAAAAACGAGCCATTGCAGACCGTGCTCTTCCAGAAAGCCCATGAGGCTTGCGGCCCATGCGCGCGCGCAGTCCATTTCACGGACCGGAGCGCCCGGTTTCCGCGGGGAAACGGCCAAGGGCTCCCGGAAGATGATGTGGTAGTGCCGATAGCCCGCCCGAACCACATGCAGAGGAAAACTTGGGCATTTTGCTAGGGCGGCCAAAACCATGGGCCCCCTTGGCAGGCGGATTTTCACGCTTCTGTTTTCCAAGGGCACCTCGATGGCCGCTACGTCCCCGATCACGCGATCGCTCTGGATGGCGACGAGTTCCCCCTCCATCAACAACCGCGCCAACTCGATCCCCAGCAAGCTATCCGATGAGTTGTAATGGACCTTGAAATGCTTGAAGCGCTGAGCGTCCCGCTCCAATTCCTTCCGCCGGATTTCCTGAAGAATTAGAGACCGCTCCGGAGCCCGAACGGTGTGAAGATCGCGACCGAACTTGGGCGAGAAAAAAGCCGCTGCTAGATCGTAATTCCCCGTATGCGTGGTGGCAATGATGGCTGCGCCCGGTGTGGAGCGAAGTTTCTCGAAGATCTCCGGGTTGTCGATTTCCCAGGTCACGACCTTCTGCCCCATCCGGGTGCGCATGCCGTCGATATACGTCCAGCCGAAGTTCACGAAAACGCGGTAGGCCCCCACATAGCCCTCGGCCCATGATAAGTCGGGCCAAATGACCTTGAGGTTCCGGCGGATCGCCCGTCTTTGGGCATGGGCCAAAACCAGCACGATGAACGCGCAAATATAAAGCACCCCGGCCTCGATGAACCGGGGCATCCCTGACCATCTCAGCGCGGCCGACATGGCGCGCGTCGGCAAATCTCCGAAAAGTCCAAAGCGCGACACATCCGCCTCTTGCTTTATTGCGGTTTCGGAGTTTCTATCTGCGGTCATCTGGCGGGCGTCGTTTGCAAAGCGACTTTCCTACCCAGATCCTCACCACTGATCAACCATGCAAATCACGAATCCCCGGGAACCTCGATCGATCGCTGATGGAATCGATCGTTCCGCAGACTACGACGTCATCATCATGGGTGGTGCCTTTTCCGGTTCTTCTACTGCCCTGCTTCTCAAGCGCCAGTTTCCGGAACTGCGCATCTTGCTCATCGAACGCAGCGCGGCATTCACCCGCAAAGTCGGGGAAAGCACCTCGGAGGTCGCCGGATGTTTCCTCACTCGCGTGCTGCGTGTCGGCATGCACCTCAACACGAGGCATGTGATGAAACACGGGCTCCGCATGTGGTTTCATAAGGACGGAGAGAACGCTCCCGGGAAATCCACCGAACTCGGCCCCGCCTTCCAAGGCCGCCTGCCCACGTTTCAAGTCAACCGAATGACGCTCGATACCGAGCTACTCCGGCAGGCAGAGGAACTTGGCTGCGAAGTGGCGCGCCCCGCCACCATCGGGAATCTCGACCTCGGCGGTATCGGAAAAAACACCGTCACTTACAAAACCGAAGACGGCGAATCCCGCACGGTGACGGCGGGATGGTTCATCGACGCGTCAGGAAAATCCGCAAAGATCGCTAAAATGCGCAAAACCTGGCGGTCCCATGCCCGCGAGCACCCGACAGCATCCATGTGGACCCGTTTCAAAAACGTCAATCCTATCGATTCCTACGACGGGGCGATGCAGATGGAGGGAGCGAGCCCGAAGGTCATCTCACAACGCGGCTTCGCCACCAACCACCTCATGGGCTTCGGTTGGTGGTGCTGGATCATCCCGCTCGACAGCGGCGAGGTCAGCGCAGGTCTCACTTGGGACTCACGCCTTTTCACCCCACCGGAGGAGGGCAAGATTTGCGAGCGGATCAAGGAACACCTGCTCAAGCAGCCCGTTGGCAAGGTCTTGTTTGAAAACGCGGAAGCCGTGGAAAACGACAACTGCTATTACAAGGACCTAGCCTATTGGTCCGAAGAGGTCGTCGGCGACGGCTGGACCATCGTCGGCGACGCCTGCGGTTTCATGGATCCGCTTTACAGCCAGGGTCTGGATTACTGCGCGCACACGGTTTACTCGACCTACACCCTACTCCGTAGCTACTACAGCGGCGAGTGCGTCAAGCAGGGCATCATCAAGCGCAACAGCGAGTTCAAACGCAGCTATTTCGATTGGTTCAACGCTTTGTACAAGGACAAATACTGGTACATCGGAGATGCGGAGTTGATGCACGCCGCGTTTCTCATGGACATCGCGACCTACTTTGTCGGGCCGGTCCGCGGTGTTTACACCGACGAGGACGTCGAGTTCGCGGAAATGCCCTACTCCACTTCCATTGGTCACGCTTTCGCGGTCTTCATGGCATTCTACAACCGCCGCTTGGTGAAACTGGCGAAAAAGAAAATCGCCGCCGGTATCTACGGGGATAAGAACCTCAATGAAAGCTTCATCATCACCACGAGCTTCAACCCGGATTTATCGAGCTTTAAGCACCTGTGGATGGGGATCCGCATCTGGCTGCGACTGGAAGCCAAGCTCGCCTTTACCCCGTTGGCCAAGGAAGCGAATGAACCCTCAATGGCCTCGCCGCTGCCACAATCCGGGTATTACAAGCAAGCTTAACGCGGTGGTTAGGAGAATCCCGAGGCCGCACAGCAGACCCATGCTCCACAGCATCTCGTTGGATGAGAAAAGCAGCGATCCGAAACCGATCGCTGTGGACACCCCGCAGAAGAAGATCGCTTTCCCCACTCCATTCCAGACTTGGCCTTGGTCTCCGCCGCTGCGGCGCAGTGCGAAAATCAGGTGAATGCTGTAGTCGATGCCCGTGCCCACGATCAATGGAATCGCCATCACGCTGAGAAAATTCCACGTCTGTCCGGTGGCAGCGACAATTGCATTCACCAGCGCCAGCGAGATCAAGAGCACGGAAATGCTGATGGCGGCGTCCCGGAACGACCGGAAAATCCCGACGAGCGTCAACAGCAGCACCGCGGTGGCGGGCAGGAAAATCATGAGAAAATCCTTTTTCACACGAGGCTGCAACACCGCTTGAATCACGGACCAACCCGTGAGGGTGAATTTGTCGGCGAAAAGCGGGTCCAGCATGCCGATGTTTTCCACGGTGACCGGCTCCGCGACGGTGAGACTTCCCGCCAAGTGGTATTTTCCACCGGGCGTCTGAACCAAAAAGTGCTTGGTCAAGGCTTTCGCATCCGCCGGGTTTTGCGTGCCAGACAGCGTCTCCAAGACGATCTTGTCCACGGCCACGCCGCTCTGGCTGAAACCTTGCGATTCCAAGGTTTGGATGATTTCGGCCCGTTTCCCCGAGATTTCCGCCAATGCCTGCTGGTTCTCCTTCTCCGCCACGCTGTCTGGAATCAGTTCCACCGGCCATTGGTAATTCAACACAACCCCGTCCCGGCTCAGCTTCAAAAGCCGGTCTTGGGCCACTCCGGCCGCCTCTCGTAGTTCTTCCCAAGAGTCGGCCGTGGCAATCATTTGCAGATTCCGATCCGACCATGCCGGAAACTTTTCCTGAATCCGCGAGAAGGTCGCCGCCGCCTCGCTGGAGTCCGGTTGGACCATCGAGAAATTGAAACTGATCCCCGGTTCCCCCTTGGTAGCGAAAACTCCGACGGCAACCAGGGCGCAGGCGACCATCGTCCAACGTGCGGCCACTGCCCCGAAAAACGGTGGCTTCAGCATTTGCTTCGCCTGCTTGCTCGGGTATTTCCCGAGGAACATCGGCGTGAAAACCAGCATCACGGACACGCCCGCGATCAAGCCAATCACCACCAGCCCGCCCAGCTGACTGACTCCGTTGAAAGCGCTCAAAGTCAGCAATCCAAACACGATGGCCGTGGTCAGCGCAGCCCAAATGATCCCCGGGGCAAGCTCGCGCCTCAACGCTCCTGGCGAGACAAAACCGCCGATGGATTCGCGGGCGATGACGACTCCGTAATCGACCACCAGCCCTAGCAGAATCGCGGCGAAGCCGACACTCACCAAGTTGAGCGTGCCAAACACCCATCCGCCGATTCCCATGGTGATGACAAAGGTAAGCGCCAGCTGCAGCGAAATCATCAGCAACTGCCCCGGATGCCGCTGTACGATCAAGAACAACAACCCGATCAGCACCGAAGTGAGTAGGATCGTCCCGGACATGTCCTTCTCCATCCCGGCCCCGATCTCCGCATTGAAAACGGGACCGCCCGTCATCCCGAAAGACAAGCCCAACTCCTTCATCCCGGGCCAGTTCTGGATCGCCAACCTGATATCGCCCAACCATGCGGCGTCCACATGATAATCTGTCGTTGGGTGCGGGTTTTGAATCAACAGGATCCGCGACTTTCCATCATCCGACTGAAACGACATCCCGCTCTCGATGAACCCCCGGATCACAGGATGCCCAAGGAAACCCAGCGGATCGTATGCCGCCATCGTCGATTTTTCCTGATCAAACGATCCACGGATTTCCGCCATCACCTTGCCGATATGGGATTCGAGCGCCTCCTTCTCCAGCAGGCGCGCTGACATCAGCTTCACGTCCGCTGGCGGAGCGTAACGCCAGATTTCCGCCAATGCCTTTCCGAACGCCGCCGGATCCTCCTCCAGCTCAGATTTATAAAGCACCTTCGCGCCAGGCAGCTTCTCTCTCAAGTGCGCCGCCAAATCCGCGACATCCTCCTCATCGACCCCCTCCCCTTCGCTTTGCAACAACACCACCACTTGCTGGTCGTTGCCAAATTGTTCTTGGGATACCTTCAACGCCTCGACGCAGGGCAGATTTTTTGGAAGGACTTCCAAAATATTCGTCTCGAAGCGCAACCGCATCAATCCCGTGATCGAAATGCCGACCACCAGAAGCAGGATAATGATGAGTCGGTGCCGATGAAACACCCGGCGACGCTAAGGTCCACTTGCGGTTCCACAACACTTTTGTGGGTTGATGTTGCCCACCACCTCGTGTAGCCGGATGCATGACCGT
>CAYRLT010000367.1:0-10779 GCA_964425095.1 uncultured Luteolibacter sp. | reverse complement strand
CGCAGCGAGCGCGGAGCCCGGATGTTTTGCGCGATCCGCAGCTACCTCTCCACCACCCGCAAGCACGGCCTCAACCTGATGGACTCCATCAAATCCGCATTCGCTGGCCAGCCACTGGATTTCGCACCTGAATAGTTACTTCCTATAATTCATATAATTAAATTATATGAATTATAGGAATAACTCCAAATCCCAAAGCCATGTCTTTACCCATTAAACCAAAATCCGAATGCGCCTTCGACCAGATCTCTCTCGGCGAAGTCATGCTCCGCCTCGATCCCGGTGAAGGCCGGATCCGCACCGCCCGCAACTTCGCCGTCTGGGAAGGCGGCGGCGAATACAACACGTCCCGCGGATTGCGGAAATGCTTCGGTTACAAAACCGCCGTCGTCACTGCCTTCGTGGACAACGAGATCGGCCACCTCGTGGAGGATTTCATCATGCAGGGCGGCGTCGCCACCGACTTCATCCAATGGCGCGAAGACGATGGTATCGGCCGCTCGGTTAGAAACGGCCTCAACTTCACCGAACGCGGCTTCGGCATCCGCGGCGCTGTTGGAAATCCGGACCGTGGTAATACCGCCGCTTCCCAACTCAAACCCGGCGACATCGATTGGGACCACATTTTCGGCAAGCTCGGCGTGCGCTGGTTCCACACCGGCGGCATCTTCGCGGCCCTATCCGAAACCACCGCCGAACTCACCGTGGAGGCCGTCAAAGCCGCTAACAAATACGGCACCGTCGTTTCCTACGACCTCAACTACCGCCCGTCGCTCTGGAAAACCATCGGCGGCCTCGGCAAGGCGCAGGAAGTTAACCGTGAAATCGCGAAATACGTCGATGTCATGATCGGCAATGAAGAAGACTTCACCGCTTCGCTCGGCTTCGAAGTCGAAGGAGTGGATCACAACATTTCCAACATCGAACTCGATGCCTTTAAAGCGATGATCGAATCCGCCGTGAAAGCATTTCCAAACTTCAAAGTCGCCGCCACCACCCTGCGCGGCGTGAAAACCGCCACGGTCAACGACTGGTCCGCCATCCTCTGGCACGGCGGACAATTCCACGAATCCCGCAAATACCCCGACCTCGAAATCCTGGACCGCGTCGGCGGTGGCGATAGCTTCGCATCCGGTGTCCAGTTCGGATTCCTCGAATTCAACGACCCCCAGAAAGCCGTCGAATACGGAGCCGCCCACGGCGCGCTCGCCTCCACCACTCCCGGCGACACCTCGATGGTCACCCGCAAGGAAGTCGAAAAAGTCATCGGCGGCGGCGGCGCCCGCGTCGTTCGATAAATCTTGAATTCAAGAAATTAACCACAGATTTCACAGAGAACACAGATTAAAAAGATGATGAATTTTCTCTAAATTCAATCTGAGCAATCTGAGCAATCTGTGGTTCAAATTTTCACTCTGCCAACAAACTCTCAATTCAACCAAACATCATCATGTCAGACCAACTCTCAGATATCGGACTCATCGGCCTTGCCGTCATGGGGCAGAACCTTGCTCTCAATATCGCCGACCACGGATTCAAGATCTCCGTCTATAACCGCACTACCTCAACCATGGAGAAATTCGTGGCGGAAAATCCGGACACTCCCGGTGGCCTGGTTGGATTCGCCACCATGGAGGAATTCGCCGCCAGCCTCGCACGTCCGCGCCGCGCCGTGATCATGGTGCAAGCCGGCAATGCCACCGATGCCGTGATCAACGCGCTCACCCAGGTTTTTGAACCCGGCGATATCATCATCGATGGCGGCAACGCCAAGTGGACCGACACCATCCGCCGCGAAAAAGAGCTCAAGGAAAAAGGTTTCCTGTTCATCGGCAGCGGAGTTTCCGGCGGTGAAGAAGGCGCACGTTTCGGCCCGGCCGTGATGCCCGGCGGCGATCGTGAAGCCTATTCGCACATCGAACCGGTTTGGAATGCCATCGCGGCGAAAGTCGATCCCGTCACCGGCAAAGAACTCAAGGGTGCCGCTCCCGGCAAACCCATCGTCGGCGGCGTGCCATGCGCCACTTACATCGGCGAAAACGGCGCAGGCCACTACGTCAAGATGGTCCACAACGGCATCGAATACGGCGACATGCAGATGATCTGCGAAGCCTACGACCTCATGCGCAAACTGCTCGGCATGTCCGCACCGGAAATCGCCGCCGTGTTCCGCAAGTGGAACACCGGTGTGCTCGATAGCTTCCTCATCGAAATCACCGGCGAGGTGCTCGCCCAAAAAGACCCGATGACCGGTGGCGATCTCGTGGACATGATCCTCGATACCGCCGGCCAAAAAGGCACCGGCAAATGGACCAGCACCAGCGCGCTCGACATGGGCGTGCCTGCTCCCACCGTCGCCGAAGCCGTGTTCGCCCGCTGCGTTTCCGCCGTGAAGGACGAACGCGTCGCTGCCAGCAAGATTCTAACCGGACCCGACAGCCGCTACACCGGCGACAAGGAAGAACTCATCGAGGCCATCCACGCCGCGTTGTATTGCTCGAAAATTTGTTCCTACGCCCAAGGATTCCAACTCATGCGTGAGGCGCAAACCGAATACGATTGGAAACTCGACTTCGGAAAAATCGCGCAGATTTTCCGCGGTGGTTGCATCATCCGTGCCGTCTTCCTGCAGAAGATCACCGAAGCCTTCGAACGCGATGGCAAACTCGCCAACCTTCTGCTAGACCCTTATTTCCAAGGCGAAGTCGCCAAGCTCCAACCTCAATGGCGCAAGGTCATCGCCACCGCCGCCCTCCAAGGCGTGCCCGCTCCTTGCATGGGCAGCGCGCTCTCCTACTACGATGGCTACCGCTCGGAAAAACTCCCCGCCAACCTTCTGCAAGGCCAACGCGACTTCTTCGGTGCCCACACCTACGAACGCACCGACCACCCACGCGGCAAGTTCTTCCACATCGACTGGCCCGAGGCCGATCGCCCGCAGCTTGAAATGTAATAGGCAGCATCCACCATCAAAGCACGAACTTCGGCGACTGACTGAGGAAGGTCTGCGGATTCTGGTAGATGACGCGCTCGATGGCCGCGCGATCATGGCTGCGGGCCTTCATCTGCAAGGCGCACTTCGGGATGGCAAGAGGATCGGAAATCCCCCAATCGCACGCTGAATTCATCCAAAGCCGCTCCGGGCCGTGGATTTCTAAAATATCGATCGCACGGTCTAACGAGCATTTGCTATGCGGATAAAGCGTCATGCCCGCCCAGTAGCCCGCATCGAGCACTTGGGAAACGGTGTGCTCTTCGACGTGATCGATTATCACCTTGCCGCGATCGAGTTTCGAGAAATTCGCCAGCGCTTCGAGGGTGAGTCGCGTGCCTTTGAGTTTGTCCTCCAGATGCGGTGTGTGGATTAGGATGGGCAGATCGTGATCGAGTGCGATTTGCACATGCTCCTCGAAGATCATGATTTCGTTCCGGGTGTTTTTGTTGAGGCCGATCTCACCGATGCCGAGCACGGTTGGCGATTTCAGGAATTCCGGAAACAGGCTCATCACTTCGCGAGCGAATCCGGGATCATCCGCTTCCTTCGGATTGATGCAGAGCCACGAAAAATGCTTGATGCCGAATTTCGCGGCACGCTTCGGTTCATACTCGGTGAGTTGGCGGAAGTAATCATGAAACCCCTCCGCTGACGAGCGATCGAAGCCGGCCCAGAATGCCGGCTCGCAGACCGCCTCACACCCGGTGAGCGCGAGTTTTTCGTAGTCATCCGTCGTCCGGCTGACCATGTGGGCGTGGGGTTCGATGTAGCGCATGGGAAAAATGTCTGATGCCGGAAAATTCAACGGGCGGCAGGAACGGGTGCTCCGAATGCACCTTGGATCGTCGCTTGCGGGATCGGTTCGGTGGTTTGATCCGATAGAGCCTCCAGAACACCGCGGGCGCGGTCGGGGCGGTCCGAGAGCAGGATGGAAAGCGCGTTTTTCATCGCCTCGATGCGGAAATCACTCTCGCCGGGGTGGCGGTCGATGCGATCAAGAAACGCCGCAAGATCAATGAACTTGTGGCGGGCATCGATAAACTGGAGATCGAGAAGGTCGGACTTGCTCGGCATGAGTGGACGTTCGGCGCTTCAGGCGCATCGGTCAATCGGGAAGAACGCGGGATTATCCCCACCCTATTCCGCTTGCTCCAAACCCCGCGCTTGGTTACGGGGTGCCCGCTGTTCGGCACCTGCCGTCCAGCCATCCAACCCCGCGAAAGACCAACCGCCATGCCCATCACCCGCGCCCTGCTCTCCGTCTCGGACAAATCCGGCCTCGCCGAATTCGCCAAGGAACTCCACGACCTCGGAGTCGAATTGCTCTCCACCGGCGGCACCGCCAAAGCACTGCGCGATGCAGGCCTGCCGGTCATCGATGTTTCAGAATACACCGGCGCCCCCGAACTTTTCGACGGCCGCGTCAAAACCCTCCATCCGAAAGTCCACGGCGGCCTCCTCCATCGCCGCGACGACCAAGAGCACCTCGCCCAAGCGAAAAAGAACGACATCCCGCCCATCGATCTCGTCGTCGTAAATCTCTATCCGTTTGAAGCCACCATCAAAAAACCCGGCGTCACTCTCGATGAAGCCATCGAAAACATCGACATCGGCGGCCCATCGATGCTCCGCAGCGCCGCGAAAAACCATTCGCATGTCACCGTGATCGTTGATCCCTCCGACTACGCCAAAGTCATCGAGGAGATGAAGGACAACAACGGCGAGACCACCAAAGGCTTCCGCGAGCAACTTGCCGTCAAAGTCTTCCTCCGCACCTCGCAATACGACGCCGCCATCACCAATTACCTCGGCCAATGCCGCACCGGCACTTGCTGCAATTTCACCCTCAGCCTGCCACTCGAACAGGAACTCCGCTATGGCGACAATCCGCACCAAAAATGCTCGCTCTATGGCAATTTCAGCGAGATTTTCACCCAAGTCCATGGCAAGTAACTCAGCTACACCACCTTCCTCGATATCGAAGCCGCCTCCGATATCATCCTAGATTTCGTCCGCCCCACCGTCGCCATCCTCAAACACACCAATCCCTGCGGCGTCGGCCAGGATGATGAGGATCTCCGCGTCGCTTGGCAGAAGGCATTCGAAACCGACCGCCAAGCCCCGTTCGGCGGCGTCATCGTCTGCAACCGCCCACTCACCCTCGAACTCGCCCGCGTGATCTCGGAAATCTTCACCGATGTCATCATCGCCCCGGAATTCGAATCCGATGCCCGTGCACTGCTCCAGAAGAAGAAAAACCTGCGTCTCATGAAAATGAACGACGCCTATCTGGTGGAGAAAAAATCCGCCGTCATCCGCTCCTGCCCCGGTGGCGTCATGGTCATGGATCGCGACCACACCGCTCTCGGCCTCGACAACCTGGAATCGAAAGTCGTCACCAAACGCCCACCGACCCAAGAAGAAATGCGCGCCATGCGCTTCGGCTGGAGGATCGTCAAACACGTCAAATCAAACGCCATCGTTTACGCCACCACCGACCGCACCCTCGGCATCGGTGCCGGCCAAATGAGCCGCGTCGATTCCTCACGCATCGCCATCTGGAAAGCCAAGGAAGCCGGCCTCGACCTCAAAGGCAGCATCGTCGCCTCCGACGCCATGTTCCCCTTCGCCGACGGCCTGCAATCCGCCATCGATGCGGGCGCCACCGCCTGCATCCAGCCCGGCGGCTCGCTGCGCGACGAGGAAGTCATCGCCGCCGCCGACGCCGCCGGCATGGCCATGGTCTTCACCGGCCACCGCCACTTCAGACATTGACCCGTAGCGGCGATCACCGATCGCCGCCCCCATCCCAGTTAGGGCGCGCTCCGCCGGGCGCACCCACTTAAACTTCTTCAAACGAAGATGATTGGCCGCAAAAGATCGCATGGAGCGCAAAGAAATTCACCTATCACATCTTTCTCTTCTCTTCAACATTCAACATTCAACATCCCCCCAACCCACCGCTTCATCCATATGCTCGTGAGTCCCCCAGCAGCCGACAAGTCGGGGTGTGCCTGAACCACCAGCCCTAACCGATTCTGAAACGTCACACAACCGGCGCCCAAAAGCTGACCTTTCACCACGGGCGGGCAAAACAGCCAAGAGTCGTGGGTGTCGATCTTCTTCTCTGAATCCCAAACGCCGAGATTCGAAAACGCACCGATGTTTCCCGCCGGCTTGCAGCGATCCTTCGCTAGATATCTCACTTTCGCCCCGTGAGACAAAAGCCTCCCGAGTTCCAGCAGCAAGGCATTGGCCCGATGCTCACCGCGCTCAAGTCGATGACGCACTTGCTCTTGAATCGCTCCCACCGAATCGTCCGCTGCGATCCGGACGTCCACGCAGCTCACATGATTTTCCGTAGCGTCCGCGTAATGGATATCTCCCCGCAGGTTGACCGGGATCATCCATGGGATCCTCGCCTGTGGACTCAGAAGCTCCGGCCGAACGGCATGATCCAGGAATTTCAGCAGTAGGCTGTTCACCGTCACCTGCTCCCGTTGGCAGCGCTCGCGGATTGCCTGCGTTTCCCCTTCCGTGAAAAGATGCCACGCCACCGCCGCGCCGACGCCCGTTCCCATCGGGCCCGTGAGCTGCCAATCCGTGCGGTCGGCACACTCCAGCTCCTGTCGGCGCCCACGCCAGAACCTCCACAACGGACCGATCACTCCACGGCACGGATGCTTTGTTTCCGGGAGATTCGCAATCTCCGCCCCTCGTTCCCGCAACAGCCTGACCAAGCCGCCGATTCCGTCGCAATCGCAGTGAGACACGAACACCCATTCTACCTCGTTAGATCCCTGCGAAACCCGTCCATAGCGGATCCCCATGAAATCACCCATTCCCTCCGATGCCTGAAACCAGTGGGATGCGATGCTTTGCGAGGGACTGCGGCTCAAGGAAGTGAATTGAAAAGGGTGAAGGACCACGCGGGCAGCCAACGTGCCCGACTGCCGCACGATCTTTTCACCTCACACGCCATGCCACAACGGATTTTCTTCACTTCAATAGGCAAAGAGAGTTCACCGCCAAGTCGCCAGGCACGCCAGGCCAGGCTAATGAAAAAATTCTTTGAGTCAGGAGATGAGTCGCAACAAGGAGCGCCGACTTCAGTCGGCCACAGAGCACCCCGCTCTTTCCATCCCCCCTCTCCCTTTTGATAAATTGCCTTTGCAATGGCTGCTCACCTATCCTAGATCCGCGCGATATGTTTTCCCAAGATCCGATTGAATGGCCCGAAAAAGTTGAGATTCTCGTCGATCGCCTTGAAAGCGAATCGGCCAAGCGGGTTCTCAGCCGCGAAGAACGTGCGCTGATGGACGTGTATGAGACCGTTCTGGTGCTTGAAAGCGAGGACGGCTTGCATGGATTTTGGCACAGCGGAGTGAATCACCAGCGGGTGATCAACTCGTTCGAGCTCATAGGCGCCACCACCCTGGTCGATCCTCTCAACGCCAGCCGTTGGTGCGAAACCCGCAGCGAAGACCGCAACGATTACAGCGAAACCGAAGCGGAATACCTCGCCACGATCGAAGAAGATCTCCCCGCCGGCCTAGACGAACTCATCGACCTCGTGCTTGAGTTCATCGAGGAAGAGTTAGGTTAGATACCAACGGTCTAAGAGCCTGTCTTAAAAATGGCAGGGACCGATCCTCCGGGTGGTCCGGCGAATGGAAGGAGGACGCGGGCGACCATGAAAACGCTTGAAAAGCAACTCATGGCCGATCGTTCATATCACATTCTCGCGGACCGCCCGGAGGATCGGTCCCTGCCTTCGGTAATATTAAGACAGCCACTAAAGGTCTAAAGGTCGAACACACAATGCGTGGTCCCGCTTTGCGGGTATTGCAAAAAATGGTAGGGCGCGATCCGCCGGGCGCGCCCACTTCACTCTTCAAACGAAGAGAATCAGACGCAAAACCACCCTAAAGTTAGCGCCATTCAGGACCGACCCCGCCGATCCCACCGATCGGATTACTCTAACTGACTCCATTGATGTTTTGACGATGGAGTCGTTGAGGCTCATTTTTGCGGAAATGTCAGTCGATGGGTCTTTGCGATCTTGTCCCGCCATTCGGGCGTGAGCCCGGCCTCCGCCGCGAACTCCTGCCAGCGCTGCACCGCCGCCTGCACTTCCGCGATGATCTTCGCGGCGCGGCCCCGTTTCATCACCGCTGCTTTCGCACACACCTCGAAATCTTCCAGCGCAAAACCGTCGCGCTTTCCGTTCAGCGTCATCTGATGCTGGGCGGTCCATGAGCCGGAGGGGTTGTAGCTGTAGGTCACGTCAAAGGCCGGTGCGAGCGACCACTCGCCCTGCTGGTTCATCAGGAACGCGATATTCTTCACATGGTCATCCTGATTCCGCGCCACGATGTTGAAGACCATCCGCCGGAACTGCTCCTCCACCTCGGCCATCGGCAGCTTCAACTGGCGGATCGTGAGCAACGCCTGCTCGTAGGCATAGGCTCCGGCTTGGTTGAAATCGAAATGCGCCAACGCGCAGAGCGACTGCATGTGCAGCTTCGCTCCACCCGCGAGGCGATCGAAGCGCCGCGTCATGAAATGCCGGCGTCCGTTTTCCTCCAGCAGTCGGCACTCACTCATCGCAATGCCCGCCGCCTTCGCCATCAGCGAGTAGGCGTATTCAATAGCGCCATAACCCTTCGGATCTTCCAGTTCCTTGTCCTTGTTGCCCGCCACGCCGTCGAATTTCAGCAGCCAGTAATCGAAACCATCGCCTGCCGCGATCTGGCCCGAGCGCACCTCGTTCGTCACGCGATTCCACGCAATCACTGCCTTGGCCCGCGCCCCCCCCGCCGAGGTGCCCACACTCAGGATGTCGCGTAGCGCCTTTTCCTTTCCGGCCTGGTGAAAATGTCCCTGCAAATCGCCGCGATGCGTCAGCACCTCGCCAGCAAGCCGCACCAGCTCATCAATCTCAATCTTCGACGCCGTGCGCGCTTTCGGGCCCAGCACCGGCGAAAATTCCAGCGCACCCATCCCGCGCATGCCGGTGTAGCATAGCCGCTCCACCGCATTGAAACTCTCCGCTGTCCGACCCCGCGTCGCCAGCCACGCATCGATCAGCGCATTGCCGAATTTGTCCGGCAGCGAATCCGCCAATAGCCCCGGAAGTCCGTGAAAGGTATTTCGCGGCAGTGCGGGAAATTCATACACCCGCTCGCTCAAGGGCATCGTCAGTGGCGACAGTTCGATTCCACTGCGGGCAAACTCGGCGTCGTATTGAAATGCCACCACGTCGCGCCCTTCGGCGAGGGATACCGCGCCGATCGTCCGACCCCAAAGCTGAACTCTCGCGATCATGCTGGCTCACCCCACGTCCATGTTTTCGTCTTGTCCTGCCCTGCTTTTTTGCCCGTCGCCCGCTGACGCTTCCGGCCCGCTTGCTTCAATTGCGCCATCGGGCCAGGCACCGGTTCCGGCAGCAGCATCTCAAAACGCTCCAACAAACCGAGCGCACGGCAGACCCGCAGAAAACCCGAGAGCTGTGTCGCCACTTCTCCCGATTCCAGCCGTTCGACGGTCCGCTTGGACACTCCCGCCTTTTCCGCCAGCGCCGCCTGCGTCAGGTTGCTCTCAATGCGCGCACCGGCCAGACGACCGCCCAATTCCTTGAGCACGGCCTCATCAGTCAGTTGCGGAGAAATCTTCATAACGCGCCAAATATGGCGAATTAAATCAATAAATCAATCTGATTCGTCACTAATGGCGATTTAATACAAGTCGTCATTTATAGCGAAAAACGATCCTCATTTCCCTTAACGCACCTCTTGAGAGGTTCCCGGCACATCATAAGGAGCAACGACCTTACTGTCGTTTCTTCATGCCCCTGAAATGATCTGCCGCGCGCCCTCAGTTCGAACTATTCGATAATATCGAATAGTTGCCTCCGGGCGCAGTTCCCCTTCGGCAAAGATGGCCTTTAAGTGGTAATTCACCGTGTTGACGCCAATCTCGAACAGCTCGGAAATGAGCGCCTGCGTCAGCCACAGGGTCTCATTCTCAAACCGGCACTGAATGCGCGTGCGGCCATCCTCGGTTTGGTAGAGAATGATTTCTGATTGGGGCATGGCTTCGTCACTCATCGGGGCGACGGAGTTTGGACTCAACCCTCCAACAAAGGCAAGGCAGTAACTGTTCATACTCACACCCACTCCGCGCCAAGCAACCACTCAGTCTGTCTTTTCTGATCACTGATCACTCGGCACTTCAACGTTCACCTCCCCATCACGACAGATCCATAAGGAACAACGACCTTACTGTCGTTTCTTCATGCCCCTGAAATGCCCCAGACAGGAACCCTTGGACTGCTGCAGCCTGCTGCCGCTTTCCCTTCCGCAGCCTGCTGCGGAAAAAAATCTCCTCATCATCGGCCATCCCGATCTTCCCCGCGGGCGCTTTGTTTCCGGCGTGAAGTCCCGCCGCATGTCCATCACCCCACTCGCCGTGATAAATCTCATGGAGATTTTTATTAAGAGACTGTCTTAAAAATGGCAGGGACCGATCCTCCGGGCGGTCCGGCCAATACTGGCCACTTAAGAGATTTTTTGATTTACCAGTTGGCCGCAGGGAGGGAAGCTTCCCGCATGGCCAGATACGCAAAGCAATTGTCACGGGGAGAATCCCAGAACTCAAACCGCACATGTTGTGTTTGGCTGATCGCCTGTTTCCCGGCTTTGCGCTATGGAAAGAAGCTGCGAGCGGAGGCTGCGCGTTGGTTTGGCGAGCCAAGACCGGACTGGAACTCAAATGCGTCAGGG
>CAYRLT010000366.1:0-8577 GCA_964425095.1 uncultured Luteolibacter sp. | reverse complement strand
GCCCGCCGGACAATCTCGCTGGCGGTTTTTTTTGCAAAAACCGTCATTTTCTCTGGTCAATCCGCCTCTAGATTTCTTAGATTCTAGGAAATCCAAACGGTATGAAAGCACTAGCCAGAAGATCCATTGCCATTTTCGTCTCCGCGATCATCGCCAGCCTCTCGGTGGGAAACACCTTCGGACAAGTGGCCAAGGTCGCCTCTGACAAACCGGATTTCGATGATATCCAGTCGCCCGAGTTCAGCGGTGGAAAACAGAAAAATTTCAAGCCGAAGGAGTGGCTTGAAATGGAGATTAAAATCAAAGTCTCGCTCACTCCGCAGCCGAAGTCGGAGACTTGCGACAAGCTCATGGTGAAGTGGTATGTGCTGGTGGAAGACCCTGATAAGGCCGGCGTCTGGTTGCTTCTCACCAAGGATGTCGAGCATGTCAACATCCCGCTCAATGAGGATGTTTACTGTTCGGCCTATCTCTCTCCGGCGTCCATCAAGCGCCTGACCGGCTCAGATCGGGCGCTCAAGCGGGTGGTCGAAGCCGTCGGTTATGAAGTGCTCATCAATGGCACGAAAGTCACCTCGGGAACCAGCAAATACGGGGATGGCTGGTGGAATGCCAGTTCCCCGAAAATGAAAATTTCCCGCAGTGAGGCGGTGCCGCTGCTCAACAAGTCGGAAACCCCTTTTAGTATCATGTGGTGGGATCGCTATGCGGAAGTTGCTGTAGAGCGCCGCTAAGACCGGAATTCCACCACTCCTGGCTCCCCATTCCTTTCGCACCACTTCATTTTCCAGATTTTTCGTATCATGGCTGACACGCAGACTTCCGTCGCTCTCAATATCGGGTCCCAGCGCATTAGCATGGCCGTCTTCGAGGTTTCCAAAACCGGTGGATTGCTGCTCAGGGCATATGACTCTGAATCCATCATCGCGGATCCTTCTACGGATGCGGCGCGGATTTCACAGACTCGGGCGGCCATCGCCGATCTCGCGGCGAGAATCAAGCTTGGTAAGGTTAAGGCCCGTTACGCCATTTCCGGACAAGCGGTCTTCACTCGTTTTGTTAAATTGCCGCCCATTCAGGAGGACAACATCGAGCAGTTGGTCACCTTCGAGGCCCAGCAACATGTGCCATTCCCTCTCAATGAAGTCGTGTGGGATTACGAACTCATCGAGGGTGCCGCCGAGAGAGAGGCTGTCATCGTCGCCATCAAGGGCGATTCGCTCGATGAAATCAACAGCGCTGTCAATGACTGCGGCCTGATCACCTGCGAGGTCGATGTGGCACCAATGGCCGTTTACAACGCCTTCCGCTCCACCTACGGCTACAGCGAGGAACCCATCCTGCTGATCGATATCGGCGCCAAGACCAGCAATCTCCTCTATATCGAAGGCAAGCGATTCTTCACTCGCAGCGTCGCGATCGGCGGCGTGGCGGTCACGGCGGCCATCGCCAAAGAATACAACGTTTCATTCAATGAGGCCGAGTATCAGAAAATCACCAATGGCCTCGTTGCCCTTGGCGGAGGTCATACCGAGCAAATGGACGAATCGGTTGCCGCTCTCGCCATGGTCATCCGCAACGCCCTCAGCCGTTTGCCAGCCGAAATCGCCCGGACCACGAATTACTACCGCAGCCAGCATGGTGGCAGCGCGCCCCGCCGGATCCTTCTTGCCGGCGGCGGAGCCAACTTGCCCTACACCTTGGAGTTCTTTCAAGAAAAGCTCAACCTCCCCGTCGAGTATTTCAACCCGGTCTGCAATCTCGCCATCGGCAAGAACGTGGATTCCGCCATCATCCAGCGCGAAGGCCATTTGATGGGCGAACTGATCGGCCTCGGTCTCCGCGGCATCGGCAAGTCCGAGATCAACATCGACCTCGTCCCTATCACCGTCGAGCAATCCCGCATTGCCCAACGGCGCAAACCGTTTTTCGTCGCCGCCGCCGCGCTCCTGATCGGCGGCATGGCCGTATGGGCGGCCTATCAGAATGTTGCCGCCTCCAAGGCCGCCGACAAGGCACGCACCATGAGCGAGCAACGCGATAACTTGGCTCCCTTGAAGACCCGGATCGATGTCCTGTTGAAGAAAGAAACCGCGCTTGGCAAAATCGCCGATGAATACATCGCTGCGGAAACCGCACACTCCTCATGGATGGACCTGCTCGCGGAAGTGCGCGGGGCTTTTGCCAGCGATGCCGTCTGGTTGGCCGATCTGGAGCCGATCACGGATTATGATCCGGAGAAGGCGCTCACCCCTCCCGCCGATGGCAAGCAAGCGCCGAACGGCAAACCCGTCATCAAACCGGATTTTTTCAAGACCCCATATGGGGAATCTTCCCTTGCGGACGGCAAAAGCGAGCAACTTCAAGCACCGCAACCACCGCCAAGACCCGCCACCGGAAGGAATCGTCGAGCCCCGGTCGCCACCCCGGCCCCCCCCACGCCCGAAGTCACCGCCAATGCCATCCATATCAAGGGCTTTTGGCGTGAAAACCCTAAGAGCCAGAACCTCGTTTCCGAATTGCTAAAACAACTCAGCGAGAACTCAGTGAGTTTCAAATTCACCATCCCGGATCCCAAAAATCCCAAACAATCCATCAATCTGGTGGATAGCCAAAACCTCAGCAAGATCATGACCATCACCTCGGTCTCCGCCAGAAGCGGTGATCTCGCACAACCGTTCGAAATCACTCTTCCCCTGGCCCGCGAGGTCATCATTAAGTGACTATTTTCACGCAATCGCCCATTTGAGTTATGAGTTGGATCCAGAATAATAAGTTTTTGACCGCCCTCGGCGGAGGAACCCTCGTCGCGATGGTTCTGCTGTTCCTGCTCGGCTCCAAGGGCTCGGAGCAATATCTTCAGGCCAAAGAGGATTTTGATGCCGCTGCCCAAGAAGCTCAGACCGTCGAACGCCTACCGCTCTACCCGAAGCGCGAAAACCTCGATGGCAAGACCAAGGCTCTCGATGAATATAGCCAAGCGCTCGAGTCTCTTCAGGCTGCCTTTGAAAACTATCGGCCACAGGAATTGCAAAACATCTCCCCGGAAGCCTTCACCACCCAATTGAAGGCCGCCAACAAAGAGGTCCACGATGCCTTCAAAATTAAAAAAACCAAGCTTCCGGACGCTTTCTTCTGTGGCTTTGAAAATTACAAAACCTCGCTCGCTGCCGGTGATGCCACCGGTATTCTCGACTACCAACTCACCGGCATCAAACAACTGATGCTCGCTTTGGCCTCGGCCGGAGCCACCGAACTCAAGAATGTCCATCGCCCACCCGTCGTCGAGGAACGTGGCCAGTCGTTCACCCCACAACCCACCGATGTGGCCCGCGACTTGCCGCTGGAAATCACCTTCAAGGGATCGGAAAACTCCGTGCGGGCCTTCCTCTCATCCATCGTCAAGCCCAACGGTTATTACTTTGTGATCCGTTCGCTTCGAATCGCCAACGAAAAGAAAAGTCCGCCCCGGACTGCCGATGCAAAATTTGACAAGCCCGCCGCTGTCAAGCCCGCCGCCGCTGCGGATATATTCGGAGAAATCTTTGCCCCCGGAGCTGAACCCAAACCGACCGATGAAAAAGCAACCGACGGGAAAATACCCGACGGGAAAGCACCGGAGGGAAATGCCCCGCAACCCGAATCGCCTGTCACGGATGCCAATCGGATTCTCTCAAAGGTTCTGGGTGATGAAGAATTGCAAGTATTCCTCCGGCTCGATCTGATGCAGTTCCTCCCCGCCAAAAAACTTCCTTAATTCTGCTCCAACGCTCATTCCTTCTCATGTCCTGGTTCTCCACTCATTACGAAAAAGCCTTACTCGCTGTAGCCGTCGCCATCGCCATCGGCCTCGGCTACCTCGGCTGGTCCAAGTTTGACAGCATGGACCAAGAATTCGGAACCGTCCTCATCGGTGGGGGCAACGACAACACTGCCGTTGCCAACGCCGAATTGATTCCCAAAGCCCTCCAATCGATGCGGCTCGACCGCACTTGGACGCCTGCCACCGATGGCGATCGCCCCGTGAATCTTTTCACTGGCATCCCACTTTTTATCAAAAACACCGAACCCGAAAAAGCGCTGGATCTCTGGACCGATGCTCCTGTCCATCCTAGCATTCCCAATTCTTGGTGGCTTGAAAACGACATCAACCCCGGCTTCGCGAATTCCCCGAACCAGGATCCCGATGGCGATGGCTTCTTCAATATTGAAGAGTTCAACGCAAAAACCGATCCCAACAATGGCAAAGAGCACCCCCCACTCATCAACAAACTCGGTTATGTGAAGGATGAGAGCATGGCTTGGGTCATCCGCCCCGGCTATGGCTCGGGGGGCGCGTTTCCATTCAGCTATAGCGATAATAAGCGCCGCAAAAACAAGCTTGCCGCAGGGGAAATGATCCAGCCGGAGGGCTTGTTTTTCGCCACCCCTCCGATGCCAGATCGCTTCAAACTCCTCGGCTCTGAAGTCCGGAAAGAAATGAACAAGGCTATCAATCTCGAAGTCGAAGTCACCTACGTCCGCATCGAAGACCAGAAACCCAATAAAAAAGGCACCATCTACGAGATTCCCGCCCCGCTCGCCGAAAATCGCCAGAACGATTTCACTCAATTCGATCGCACGGCTGTCCTTTCCTTGTATGCGCTCGGGATGAGTGGCAAGGATTTCAAAGTTGAAGAAAATACCACCTTCGCCCTGCCCCCGGGCGCCGCCAAAAAGGAGTATCTCCTCAAACAAGTCACCCCCGCATCGATCATTGTGGAATACTCGGATGCCCAAGGGAATCGTGAAACGGTCGAAATCCAGAAAGGCGGCATGCCTCAAGCCTCTCAGTAACATTCCTTTTTTTTAAAAAATCACTTCCCAAATCCTTAAAATAGGACCAAAAACCTTCAGCTTACCATGCATAAAACGCCAATTTATCGATCAAGCCGCACCGCCGTTGCTCTAATGGCCGCCGCAAGCGCCATGCCCGTCATCATCACGGTGGCGCATGCCCAAGAAGGCAATGAAAGTTATAGCAGCCTCGCCAAACGCGAAATGATCCGGCGTCAGAATGCCGTCGTCTATGGCGATCGCCTTCTCGCAGAGGGCCGCGAGGCTTATGCCATCGGTGATTATCAACAGGCGGTGGACAAATACACCAACGCCATCTCAATGGTGCCGGATGCCCCGATGTTTGCGGATCGCCGCCAGAGCTATATCGCCCACAAAAGTGATGCCTCAATGGCGCTTGCCATGCATCACCGCAAGGTCGGCAAATACGCGGAGGCCCGGGCCTTGCTGGAAGACCTCCTCAAATTGGATCCCAACAATGGCGATGCCAAACGCGAACTCGGCTATCTCGATGACCCGATCCGCACCAGTCCCGCTCTCACCTACGAACACACTCAAAACGTCGATAAGGTCCGCCGCACTCTCTACACCGCCGAAGGCCATTACAACCTCGGCAAATACGATGACGCCAGACGCGCATACGATAACGTCATTCGTATCGATCCTTACAACACCGCCGCCCGCCGCGGTCTTGAGCGCATCGCCAGCGCGAAATCCGATTACTACCGCGCCGCCTATGATCAAACCCGCGCCGAGCTACTGAGCCAAGTGGATGCAGCTTGGGAACTCGCTGTTCCCGCCATCACCCCGGTGATCGCCCCGCCCATCGGCCCAACCCGAAGCGACAACGATGGAGTGGCTTACATCACCGAAAAACTCCGCCGCATCATCATCCCGCGGATCGATTTCGAGAATACCACCGTTGAGGAAGCCGTTGAATTCCTCCGCCTCCGCTCTGGCGAGCTCGACACACTGGAACTGGACCCGGCCCGCAAGGGAGTCAATTTCGTGGTGCGCCGCCCACGCAATGCCGCGCTTGGAGGTGGCGATGCTGCCGCTCCCGGAGGCGCGGATGGTGGCTTGGATGCCGCCGCCGCTGATAGTTTGCCCGCAGCAGGTGGCGGGGATCCGGGATCTTTGCGCATTCCCGAACTCCGCGTTCGCAATGTGCCGCTTGCCGTTGCTCTCAAATACATCTGTGACGCCACCAAGCTGCGCTACAAAGTGGATGATTTCGCCGTCACCCTCGTCCCCCAAACCGAATCGGGCGAGGATGTGTTCTCTCGCAGTTTCACCGTCCCTCCTGATTTCCATTCACAGCTGGACGGCGGCGGCGAAGGCGATGCTGCTGCGCCTGGGGACCCCTTCGCTACGGGCGCGGGTGGAGCTGGCGCCAGGGATTTGATTCAGGTACGTCGGCCGATCATGGAATTGCTCAAAAAATCGGGTGTCGCCTTCGCCGATAATGCTTCCGCCACCTTGACCGGAGGCGTTCTCATCGTCACCAATACCCCCACAGAACTCGATAAAGTCGAGCAACTGGTGGATGCCTCCACCAAGAGACAGCCAAAGCAGGTTAAAATCACCACCAAATTCGTCGAGATCTCCCAAGAGAATAACGATGAACTCGGCTTCGACTGGATCGTCGGCCCCTTCTCCGCGAACTCCTCAGGCACCGTCATCGGTGCCGGTGGAACGCCTGGCAATGGCGCCCCTCGCACCGGAGCGGATATCTCCGGACCGCCAATTCCCGGCGTGCCGTTCTTGGATGAGAGCGCCGTCACCAATACCCTCAACAGCGGAAATCGCAGCGGCGAATTCGCCGTGGACCGCAATAGCATCGATGCCATCCTCAACAATCCGAACCGCTCCGTCCAAAAAAACCATGTGGCCCCCGGTATCATGTCTCTCACCGGCCTCTTCTCGGATGGACAAGTGAAAATGATCATGCGCGGCCTCTCTCAAAAGAAGGGCATCGACCTCATGACCGCTCCCTCGATCACCGCCAAGTCCGGTCAGAAGGCGAAAATCGAGATCATTCGGGAATTCATCTACCCGACTGAATACGATCCACCGGAACCAGGCAATGGCGGCGGCGGCGGAAATAATAACAACAACAATAATAACAATGGTGGAGGCGGACAAGCCGTCGCCACCCCGGCCAACCCCACGGCCTTTGAAACCCGCAATACCGGGGTCACTCTCGAAATCGAGCCGACCATCGGAGCCGACGATTTCATGATCGATCTGCGCTTCGTGCCGGAAATCGTCGAGTTCGAAGGCTTCATCAATTACGGCAGCCCGATCCAAACATCCGCTCAACGAAATATTTTCAGTGATGTGATTAATCCGATCACAGGCTTGTTTGACATCATCGGCACCGAGACCGAAACCATCACCCTCACCGAAAACCGCATCGAAATGCCGGTCTTCGCCACCCGCCGGGTTGAAAGCGCACTCACCATCTATGACGGTTACACCGTCGCCATCGGTGGACTCATGCGTGAGGATGTTCAGAACGTGGAAGACAAAGTGCCGATTCTTGGCGATATTCCGTGGATCGGTCGCTTATTCCAAACCAAGGCCGAGAACCGCATCAAGAGCAACTTGATCATCTTCGTCACCGCCCAAATCATCGACCCCACGGGTCGCCCCTTGCGTGGTGCCGACGCTGCAGATTCAGTCCCAATTGCCGCTCCTCCGGGTGCGGGCGCTCCTACCGGTGCCGGAATGCTGCCCGAACTTCCAAACTAACCATGCATTAAGCTCCCGAATCCAGCAGATGGGAAATCCTCTCAAGCGCTTCGGAACCGCCGTTTCCACGACACGTTCGCATTACCTGACCTACCGCCTCTGAACTCGATCCAATTATGAAAACTCCAAGCGTGAAACCCCAGCCGTCACCAAGACGGCTGTGGCCATATTTGCTCATGGTTTCCTTGTGCGGACTCATCGCATGGGCGCTTTGGGAAAATGTCCAGCCATCCGTATCGGCGGATTCCGCTACGGCGGCCCGCAGTGCGCCCGCCATCGCCGCTCACGCGGCCCATGCAGGCGTCTCGGGCCATCAGGAAGACGCGTGTTCGCATTGCGCCAAGGCAGATCCCACCATCGCCGAGCTGGTCAACCAGATGCCACGCGCGAACAGCCTGGTTGTGGAGGATTTGCTCCACCGCTTCCGTCAGAGCGATCGCGCGTTCACCCCATCATCTCTCGAGAGCTTCAAAATCCGACCGGTTGGCAAACATGTCGCCTTCACCGCCGCTGGCATCGAGTGGCATGGTATTCTGGACTCCCGCATCGATGGCCCGGAGGTCGTTCATCTCGGCATCACCCTCGATGATCAACTCGGCCGCTTCCAGATTTCCCTGAGAGAGGACCAGCGCATGCAGTCCGCCATTCTCTTCAACGGCGAGAACCTCGCGCTCGTCGCCAACGGCCTCCCCGAGAATGGCTCATGGAAATTCGAAACCTCCACCTACAACACCATCGTTTGCGCCCCTGCCGGAACTGTTTACTCTCTCGCTTCTGAATCGATGGAAGCCGTCGGCGCGAAGAAGGCTCCAGGCACGGTTGCCACAGGCACCAGTGCCGGCTCGTTTGGCGCACCCGTGGCCCTCAGCAGCAAACCGAAATCCACCTTCGTGCTCTACATGGATTTTGACGGAGAAACCGTGACTCACCCGGGTTGGAACAATGGCAAAACGATTGTTGCGGAACCGGACCCAAGAGTGGATGACG
>CAYRLT010000365.1:0-3513 GCA_964425095.1 uncultured Luteolibacter sp. | reverse complement strand
CACGGAAGCGGTGGCGGCGGCTGTGTTGATGGTCTGCATGATTCCGTGGAACGTGCAGGCTGAGGAGGCCTTACCATTGAAACCTGCGGAGTCGATGATTCATGACTGGAAGATTCGTGATGGTCGGCTCTTCGGCACCGTGGATATCACCGTGCGCGGCGAAGTGGGCGAGAAGTTTTTGTTTCTCCGCAATCCCGCCGTGTTGAGCCGCTTCGAGGGTGGGGGACTCAAGGTGACCAAGGCGCCGCACGAGGGCGAGGATGCCTATTGGTTGGTCAAGGAAACTGCAGGCCGCTCCAGTGGTCGCGCCGAATTTGAAATGCCACTTGCCGATCCGGCGAAGGGTTGGGACCTGCCCGGTGGACCAGCGGCAATGCGCCGCGTGACGTTGCGTTGGGATCAAGGCGGGTGGGAGTTTTTCTCCATGGCCGCCGCCAAGATCCAAGCGCTTCCTGATCTAGCAAAAAATGAAAGCGGGGCATCGATTGTGTTGGGTCCGGTGGATGGTGTTAGAATTCAAGCGCGTCCCGTCCAACGCGATACCGAGACCGAGGAAACCCGTTTCTTTGCAGAGGTTGCCAATCTATTCCTGCCCGGTCCGGGTGTCGTTCATGGTCGCCACCGTGTGTCGATCCGCCCGGCGCAAGGCCGCGTCTCGACGCTCACCCTGCGCGTGCCCGCCGGGTTCACCGTGAGTGACGTGGTGGATGGCCCGGTCGGCGCATGGCGCTTCGATCCTTCGAAAAACGAATTGATCATGAACGTCGAGCCCGCGCAGACGCAGGGGTTCTCGTTCCTCGTGGAAACCCAACGCGGCGCAAGTGCACTGCCAGTGGAGCTGGAACTCGAACCGTTGCGCGTCAACGGCGCGGCCGGCGAGGTCGGTCTAATAGGCATGGCCTTTGGCGAGGAAGCGCAGCCCGAAGCGGTGACCACCGATGGTCTGTCGCGAGTCAACCCCGGCGACTTCGATGCCGCTTTGCTGCCGCGCAATCGCGAGGGCCAGCCGCTCGCGCTTTTGCACCACGCGTTTCGTTATAGTGCCGCCGTCGCGAAGGCGCGGCTCAAGGTGACCGCCGTCGCACCCGAGTTGCGCGCCGAAACCTGGCAGTTGGTCTCGTTGGGTGAAGACCGGCTCGTCGTTTCCACCGACCTCTCCGTGATGATCACGCGCGCAGGTGTCTTCCGCTTGGAAACCGAACTGCCCGAAGGCCTTGAAATCGAAAGCGCTACCGGCGCGGGCCTCAGTCACTGGACCGAAGGCATGCAAGACGGACGCCGCATTCTCACGTTCCATCTAACCGGAAAAACCGTGGGCCGCGCCGACTTCAGCGTCACGCTCACCGGCAGGCCGGTGGTTTCTGCCACAAACTGGCAGGTGCCGCGTGTCCGCCTCCGCGGTGCCTCACGCGAGACCGGTGTTCTAACCGTCGTGCCTGAGCGCGGACTGCAATTGCTCGTCACCGAGCGCAGCAACATCTCGCAAGTCGATCCGCGCGAGCTCGCGGGAGGCAAGTCCGACACCGCCCGCGCCGCCGCCCGCGCCGCCGCCCGCCCGGGTGCCATGGCATACCGCTTGCTGCAAAGCGACTGGAAACTCGGTCTCACCATCAGCCGCCTCGACCCGTGGGTGACTGCCCGTGTTTACCATGATGCCACCATCCGTGAGGGCCAATTGCTCACCCGCGTGAACATCGGCTACCGGATCGAAAACTCGGCGGTCAAGGCTTTGCGCGTGCGCATTCCCGGGCTCGATGAAGCCGCTGCCGCCACCGTGCGCGCCACTGGACCTGCTGTGGCCGACCTCGTGCCCGTGGCAGGTGAGAAAGGGTTGTGGGAAATCCGCTTCCAACGCGGCATTGCTGGAGAAACCGATGTCGAGCTCGAATACCAACGCCCTAGTGCGGAAACCGGCTCGGAATTGGTGGCTCCGATTGTTTTAGAGGAAGTCAGACAGTTGTCCTATTTCGTCGCTGTGCGCGCGGGTGGTCGGCTCGAACTTGAGCCCGGCAAGCTTCCGCGCGGTTGGCAACGCAGCGACTGGGCGGTGGTGAAATCCACGCTCGGCCGCGCGGCGAGCGGATCAGCTCCGGCGCTTTCATACCGTGCTGCGGATGTTGAAGGTCCATTGCCAGTTATCCTCAAGCGACACGATCTCGCCGACCTTCGCAAGCTGCGAGTCACCGAAGGCACACTCACCACACTGCTCTCGCCCGGTGGTACATCCCTAACAGCCGTTAATTTGAAAATGCGCGTCCTCACCAAAAGCACGCTGCGGTTGCGTCTTCCTGCGGACGCGGAGTTGTTCAACACCTTCGTCAACGACGAGGGCGTGAACCTCGTGCGTGAAGGTGGCGACTGGTTGTTCCACGTCTTTCCGCATCCGGACGGTGCATCGCCATCAGTCGTTCGCTTTGTCTATGCCACTTCACTGCGAGATGGCAAACACCTCGAAGGCCCGATGCCCGATGTGCCCATGGAAAACCTCGACTGGCGCGTGCTTGTACCAGTCGGCTGGAAAGTCGCGGGACATGGCGGAGACTTTGACTTGAAACAAAAACATCAACTCGGGTCATTCCGCCTCCAGGACTATCAATCGTTTGTCACTGACAAGCGCCGAAGCGACGCACAAAGCGCTGCTGCTTTGTTAGATCAAGCCAACGCATGGCTCGCTGCGGGGGACCAGGAAAAAGCTGGCATCGCCCTCGGCAATGCCGTCAACAATGACAAACTCGACGCCGCATCCGGCGAGGACGCCCGCGTCCAACTCCGCCAACTCCGCAACCAGCAGGCCTTGTTAGGTCTTAATGCGCGCCGCCAAAAGCTCGTGCTCGACAACCGTAGTGCCGCTCCGCAAGCCGACAATTCCCAACTTGAACGCGCCGCCGAAGCCAACCCATTGCTGCAAGGCAAATACAACTACGATCCCAACCAGTTTGATCGCTTTCTCGAAGGCAACACCGCCGATGAAAACGCCGCGCTCAAGGAGATTGCCGCCCGTATCGTGGCACAACAACTCGCCGCCGAACCCGCGCCTGCTGCCCTCGATGTCACCTTGCCCGAACGCGGAACCGTGCTCAGCTTTAGCCGCAGCATGCAAGTGGATGGGGATCGCGCGATGACCATCGAACTCAAACTCAAGCGCGTGGGCAGCGGCTTCGCTTGGATCGCAGTGCTGATTTGCCTGCTCGTCGGAGCGATGGGCGCCTTGAAATCCAGAGAGCGCTAGTTCCGGTGTTGCGAATCCTTTATTTTGCGCAGTTTAGTGAATCGATTCACTGCATTATGACAAATCTGTCATGAAACCCCGTGATCTTGATTCATGAAGTGGAGGTTCAATCTATTGCAGTCGCCACACGAGCGGCATTGATTGAAACAACAACTAAGAATATATGGGACAATCGAGAATCTAGTGGGTAATACCGTTTTTGGCGATCGAATTGATGATCTCGTTTAGGAAAGTTGCCCGCAAGGTTCCGCTGCGAGAATGGGCCTCTTTAAAGCTCGTCGGAG
>CAYRLT010000364.1:0-1808 GCA_964425095.1 uncultured Luteolibacter sp. | reverse complement strand
CGGGATACTTCGGATTCCGGACCATGCGCGGGTTCGACGAAAAAGGGAAGATACTCAAGCCGACGCCCTCCGACGCCCTGTTCCACGTCGGCCACCTGGTAGACCACGAATTGGTCGAAAACATAGAAATCGACTGCGCCGCGCGGCTGCGGCGCATGAAAGCGAAGGAACCCCGCCGCTTCCTCGTCACCATGGGAGGGGCGGGTGCCCAGAGAGAGTTGTTCAAGGCCATAATAGAGCATGCGGCGCCCATGGCACGCTCTGGCAAAGTGAGTCTGTTTGTCAATCTTGGTGACCATAAGGCCAACTGGGAATGGCTCCAGGGCGAGATTTCAGGCTACAAGGACCTTGTCACGACCCATTTTTCCTGGGAAGACACCAAGGCCTTCGCTGATTCGATCAGGGACAATCCGGTGAAGGGCATCCACGTATTCCTTCACGACAACACCTTCCACGGAGTCTACTCGACTAACTATCTCATGCGTGTCGTGGATGCCATGATCACGAAACCGAGCGAGCTCGCGTTCTATCCGGTCCCGAAAATCTTCAACGAGCGGGTCGGCGGCCACGAAATGTGGGGAGCGGTCCGAGGCGCCGAAGTGGGCGATGGAACCATCGAGTGCAGGACCATCCCGCAAACCCTGCAGGCCATCGATATCATGACGGAGGAAGATGACATCCTTACCCTGTTCTGCGAGTGCATCGTGAAAAACAAGAGCATCGGCATGTATGACGGTGCCTACAAATGCGTCGAACTCGCCACCGGGAAGAAATTCACCAGGTAAGCGAAATCCGCCGCGGGGCCGGAACTCGACCTTCGGAGTCCTCCTTGACGGAGGACTCCTTCCTTTTGGATGTGCGATGAATATTGGCCTTTTCACCGATTGCTACTTTCCCACCCCGAATGGGGTCGCCGCGTCGGTGGAGGTGTTGAAAAACGGGCTCGAAAGGCGCGGGCACCGCATAACCGTCTTCGCGCCGGCTTTCCCGGGCCGCGGAAGAGAAGAGCGATCGCTTGTCTCCATTCCTTCCCTTCGAGCGCTTCCCTCGGTGGGGGTGCGGTGGGCGCTTCCGGACATCGATGCGCTGGAGCGCATTGTCACGGGAAAAGCGATCGAGGTCATCCATACCCACTCCGAGTTCCCCGTGGCCAGAGCCGCCCGCAGGATCGCGGCGCATGTGGGCATCCCTTTGGTGCACACCGCCCACACCATGTACGAGCATTACCGCCATTACGTCCCGCTTGGATACTTTCTGCCCACGCGGGCGATCCGCTCATTCTGGCGAGCTTTCCTTCGTCCATATTCCACCGTGGTTTGCCCTTCGCCCAAGAGCGCAGCATATTTCAGCGCCGTGCTCCCCTCGCTGGCGAGGGACGAGATTCCCAATGGAGTGGAGCTTTCGCGTTTCCGGGAGCACAGTATCGAACCCGAGGAGATCGAGTCGTTTCGCCGTGGCCTGGGCCTGCCGGAAGATGCCAGGGTCCTCCTGTACATCGGCCGGATCGCCCCGGAAAAGCGCACCGATTCGCTTGTCGACGCATGCATTCCGATAGTGGAGAGTATTCCCGACATCAGGCTTCTCCTGATCGGGGGAGGTCCCGGTCTTGAATCGACGCGGCGCCGGGTGAAAAGACTCGGCCTGTCCGGACGCGTACTCCTTCCCGGCTACCTCGCCCCGGATCGCGTTCCGGTCGCGTGCGCAGCGGCGACCCTCTTCATGACCGCCTCCTTGAGCGAGAACCACCCGATGACCATAATCGAGGCGGCCGCCTCGGGATTGCCGATCGTCGCGCGGAAGGACGGAAG
>CAYRLT010000363.1:0-5550 GCA_964425095.1 uncultured Luteolibacter sp. | reverse complement strand
CAAGGAACTCCGCATCGTCAACAAGGCGGACGTGCTGCTATTTCAACTCGACAAGGAGCTCTCTAACGAGGACCTGCGGATGAAATACCGTTATCTCGATCTGCGACGCGCTCGCATGAGCAAGAACATCCGCCAGCGCAGTGTGATCACCTCCGCCGCCCGCCGCTATCTCGATCAATCCGGGTTTTTTGAAATCGAAACGCCGATCCTCTCGAACCCGACCCCTGAAGGCGCTCGCGATTTCCTCGTGCCCTCGCGCTTGAATCCCGGTCGTTTCTACGCGCTGCCGCAGGCGCCGCAGCAATACAAGCAGCTCATGATGGTGGCCGGGTTGGAGAAATACTATCAGATCGCCCGTTGTTTCCGCGATGAGGATCTGCGCGCCGATCGTCAACCGGAGTTCACGCAGATCGATATCGAGGCCAGTTTCATTGGCCAGGAAGATATCATCTCGCTTGTGGAAGGTTTGCTTGCATCGATGTTCCAAGCCGGCCTCGGCGTGGAAATTCCGACGACTTTTCCGCGCATGACCTATGCGGATGCGATGGACATCTACGGCTCCGACAAACCGGACACGCGTTATGAGATGAAGATCATCGACTTGGCCGATGTCTTCACGGCCACGGAGTTTAAGATTTTCCGCAGCATTTTGGATGGCGGCGGTGTCGTTCGCGCGATCAATGCGAAAGGTTTTGCCAGTATCACCACCGGCCAAATGAACCGCCTCAATGAGATCGCGGTACAAGCCGGTCTTCCCGTGAAAAACCTCGCGTTCATCAAATACGAAAACGGCGAATACAAGAGCCCGCTCTGGAAAATCTTTAGCGAAACGGAAAAAGAAGCGGTCGTCGCCAAGCTGGATCTAGCAGATGGAGATATTGTGTTTTTCGCTGCCGGCACACGTGAATCCGTCAGCACCATTCTCGGCCGTGTCCGCTCCGAGTGCGCGGTGATGATGGAAATTCTCAAGGACTCCAAGGCCTTCAACTTCCTGTGGGTGGTGGATTTCCCGTTGCTCGCCCTTGATGAGGAAAGCGGCCACTGGGGTGCGGTGCATCATCCGTTCACCCGCCCGCATCCTGATGACATGGCGAAACTCGAAGCTGGCGACTATGCCAACGTCCGCGCCGTGGCCTACGATGTCGTTCTCAACGGATACGAACTCGGCGGCGGCTCGATCCGAATTCACGAAAAGGATCTCCAAGCGCAAATGTTCAGTGTGTTAGGCGTGGGTCCGGAAGAACAACAAATCAAATTCGGCCACATCCTTGACGCTTTCCGCTTTGGTGCCCCGCCACATGGCGGGCTGGCCCTGGGTCTCGACCGCATCGCGATGCTCGTCGCCGGTGAGGACAGCATCCGCGAAGTCATCGCTTTCCCGAAAAACAACAAGGGTGCCGACCTCATGGCCCACAGTCCTTGCCAGATCGGTCTCAAGGAACTCCGCGAAGTCTATGTGCAATCCACTTGGAAAGATCCCAAGCTCGCACAGGAAAAGACTGTGGTTGAGAGTTGATCGTTAGTCCGGACGAATGCTCCGATCGGGGAGGGTTTGTGGTGGTTGCATCGAAGGATGTGCTACCTCTTATGCTTCTGTGGTGACTTGCTTTAGTGCCACGACAAAAAAAGCGGTCCGATCGATTATCCCCGGGAAAACCCAAAAACCCAAAGGGATGTCCAATCGGACCGCCTGTGTCTTGCGACGCCGGGAAAGAACCACCGCTCCGGATGACTGTCAAACCGGATTTTGTTTTTTTTCGAGAAATTCCTATGCTTGGGAGGTCCTCAATTGATGCGCGGAAAATTGGAGAAACGGATGACAATTCTTGATTTTTCTACTAGCCCACGGCGGAAGGACGATTACTCTGCGTCCGACCACGAGCACGGCGGCTTGCCGCTAATTTTTGTTTTAATTCCCGTATCGCATTCCTATGAATCTGACACTCAAAGTATGGCGGCAGGCCGGCCCGAACGTCCAAGGCAAAATCGAAACCTACGATGCACCGGGGATTCCTGCTGAGGCATCGTTTCTTGAAATGCTTGATATCGTCAACGAGCGTTTGGTGCTCAAGGGCGAGGAGCCGATCCATTTCGATCATGATTGCCGCGAAGGAATTTGCGGAACTTGTTCGCTGACCATCAATGGCATTCCGCACGGCAAGGATCGCGGAGTGACGACTTGCCAAGTGCACATGCGGAAATTCTCTGATGGCGATACCATTTGGATCGAGCCGTTTCGGGCGAATCCTTTTCCGGTCATCCGCGATCTCATGGTGGACCGCGAGGCTTTTGATCGGATCATCGGTGCCGGTGGTTACGTGGATGTCCGGACCGGCTCGGCCGTGGATGCCAACAACATTCCGATTCCCAAGGACGACGCCGATTCTTCATTCGACGCGGCCGCCTGCATCGGCTGTGGTGCCTGCGTCGCATCCTGCAAAAACGCTTCGGCCATGTTGTTTGTTGCGGCCAAGGTTTCTCACCTCGGCCACCTTCCGCAAGGCCAACCGGAGCGCGACAAACGCGTGCTGGCGATGGTCCGCCAGATGGATGCCGAGGGCTTTGGAAATTGCACCAATCAATACGAGTGTGAAGCCGCATGCCCGAAGGAAATCAGCGTCGAACACATCGCCCGCCTCAACCGCGATTACACGATGGCCGTTCTGCGCGAACAACTTACGTGAAAAACGCTCAGCAGAAGGATGGAATATAATCCCCACCGGGGCCTCTCATAAATCATGAGCCGCTATTCCACCTTCGCTTTTATTTGCTGCGTTTTCTCACTTGCTGCCTGCAATGCGGAAGACGACAAGAATGTTGTTATGGAAACTACTTCAGATACGCCGGCGGAGCCAAGTGGCAAGGTCGTTAAAACCGACGAGGAATGGAAAAAACTGCTCACGCCTGAGCAATACCGCATTCTTCGCAAATCCGGCACCGAGGCCCCGAACGGTGCGGTTTACAAGGAGTTTAAACATCAGGGCGAGGGAGCTTATCATTGTGCGGGTTGTGGAGCTCTGTTGTTTTCTTCTAACCAAAAATTTGATTCCGGCTGTGGCTGGCCGTCGTTTTTCGATCCAGCCAAGGCGGAAAACGTCACGACCAAGAAGGACATTAGTCTCGGGGCGGTCCGCATCGAGGTGAACTGCGCGAAATGCGATGGCCACCTCGGCCATGTTTTCGAAGGCGAGGGCTTCGACACGCCGTCCGACAAACGCTACTGTATCAACGGAGTGGGCCTGAAATTCGTCCCGGCCAAAAAGCCGGATTGAATGGGTAGTATGAACGAGTGGCTTATCCGACTTTTTTTCCGCGGCTCGGTATATTTTTGAAAAATCTACGCCAGAATAAGCCTGATTTTTGTTAGTTTATTCGTAGTGTGCTGAGGTATGATTTTCACCAATTATCGAACGGTTGCTTTGACTTTGGATTGGGATCAGGCATAAGGGCCTTGGTGTCGGTTTGGAAATTAGTTAGGACTTTTCGGAGGTCGGCTAGGACTTTTGGATTCTTTTCCGCTAGATTTTGTTGTTCGCCCGGGTCGTTGGCGAGGTGGAAGAGTTCGGGTGATTTGCGCCAGAACCATTGGATGAGTTTCCAATCTCCACGGCGGACGGCGGCGCCGGGGATGCCTCCTTGGTTACCCCAATGCGGGTAGTGCCAGAAAAGCACCCGCTCGGGATTGGTGGCGGCGGGGTTTTTCAAAGCGGCGACGAATGAGCGGCCGTCCTGATGTTGTGCTGGTAACAAGGGCAGCCCGGCGGCGTCGAGAATGGTCGGGAAGAAGTCGGTGGATGTGACCGGCCATGGCGAGATGGCCGCATTGGGAGTGACTCCGGGCCAGCGCACGATCACCGGTTCGCGGATGCCTCCTTCGTAGAGCCAGCCTTTGCCGGCGCGGTAGGGCAGGTTGGAGGTGGGCGAGCCCTCGGATGTCGAGAGTCCGCCATTGTCGGCCGTGAAAATCACGATCGTGTTATCGGCCACGCCGTTGGTTTCGAGTGAGGCGAGCACCTTGCCGATAGCTTGGTCCATGGCTTCGACCATTGCGGCATAAACCGCGTGGGATTGGGTGATGCGGTTTTTGCGTGGGGGTTCTTCTGCGAAGTCGTCTTTGAGCCCGCGTTCGGTGCGACGTTTTTCGTATTTTTCCACCAAGTCGGGTCGGCCCATGAGCGGGGTGTGCACGGAGTAGAACGAGAGGTAGGCGAGGAACGGTTGGTTTTTGTGTTTCGCGATGAAGTTGCTGGTTTCGGTGGCGAGCCGGTCTGGCAGATGTTCGCCGTCCGGACCATCGGTTAGGCGCGGGTTACCGTAGGGCGAGAAATAGCCATTTTTGCCGTAGGGGCCGCCGCCTTTATGTCCGCCGAGGTTGAAATCAAAGCCGTGATCCTCGGGCCACGAGCCTTCGGGGCCGAGGTGCCACTTGCCGGCAAAGAACGTAGTGTAGCCATTTGCTTTGAGTGCCTCCGCAAGCGTTGTGTGAGAGGCAGCGAGTTGTCCGAGATAGGGCGCGGGCCAGAGCGGGTGGTTTGTGCGCGTGCCAAATTTTCCGTCCTTGAGCGGATCGTAGGTTTTTGGAAGGGCCTCGCCGAAGAATTCGTTTGGAGCGCCGAAAAAATCGGTGTTGCGGGTGCGGGCCGGCCATTGACCGGTTAGGATGGCCGAACGGGTAGGGGAGCAGACTGGGCAAGCAGCGTATCCGGACGTGAAGCGGACTCCTGAATCAGCCAGCGACTTGAGGGCCGGAGTATCGTAAAAGGTATCCGGATTGTAGGGCGAAACATCCATCACGCCGAGGTCATCGGCGATGATGAACAGGACGTTGAGCGGTTGAGCCGCAGGTAGTAGCGACACTAGGCCGACCATCCATAGGATTGGAAGTAAATCACGCATGGAGGCAGGCTAGCTTTGGGCATCCATACGTCGACGGAAAAACTGACCCGGCAGGAACGGCATTCAGATCAGTCCGGCGCGTGGGGGCGAATGATGGTGTGGAATGTGGAGTCGTTTTGGCTCTACAGTCGCTTTTCATTCTCACATCACGCGCCGGACTGCTTGGAAAGCGGTCCCTGCCTTTGCAGAGGCGATGCTTCCTTTGGATTAACTGCATCCTTGGCTGGTGCCGCACTGGGTGCAGACGCCGCAAGCGCCGGCGCGGATGACTTTGTCGGAGCCGCAGTTCGAGCAAATGACGCCCATGTAGGCGGTGCCGAGGGCGGCTTTCACGCGATCGGGTTTTGGGTCCGATTTGCCGGCGGTGACGCTGAGTTCGGTAACCGGGCGGTTGACGGCTTGTTTTTCCATGTGGGCGATTTCGGGCATCGGGAGTTCGCCTTGGTGGTTGTCTGGCGAGGTTGCCTCGCGGTAACCCTTGATGAATTCGCAACCAAGCCAGCGGAAGACATAGTCGGTTATGCTGAAAGCGGTGCGGATGTTCGGGTTTCTGGTGTAACCGCTGGGCTCGAAGCGTTGATAGGCGAACTTGTTGACGAGTTGTTCTAACGGAACTCCGTATTGCAAGGACATCGAGGTGAGGGTGGCAACGGT
>CAYRLT010000362.1:0-4500 GCA_964425095.1 uncultured Luteolibacter sp. | reverse complement strand
GACCTTCTCCAACCGGGGCGGGATTACCAACCGCTCATTGCAGCCATCAAACAACTCGGCAGCTCTTGGGCGAAACCGCTCGAATCTTGCTTTGCCATCGTCACAACGATGACCTCAGTTCAGATTCGAGATTCGCTTGCGACTCATCTAGATACCAACGACAAGCTGCTAGTCACCCAGATTGGGTCGGATTGGGCCTCTCGCAACCTCCTCAAAGAGGTTTCAGATTGGTTCAAACAGAACGTCGGCTAGTCGACGATCAACAGGCAAGGTCCGCGAATTGCGGGCCTTGCTTCAAATTTTTTCAACCATGCAAATAACCAGTCCAATTCTGCGCCTGCGCTGCTCCGGCCCGCTGGCGATCTTCACAAGACCGGAACTCAAGACTGAACGCTTCAGCTACCCGGTCCCCACGCCATCGGCGCTGCGCGGTGTTCTGGAAGCGGTGCTCTGGAAACCGGCTATCTCCTGGCGTATCCACCGCATTCACGTCTTGAACCCGATTCAGTTCACGTCCTTCCGGCGCAACGAGGTTAATAGCAAAGCGGTGGCACCGAAGGCGTCCATCCTCGCTGGGGGCGGAGCAGCTCCACTTTTCTATGCCGATGAGGATCGCGCACAGAGGAACACCGTCGCCCTATCAAAGGTGGACTATCTGATCGAAGCACGATTCAAGCTGACTGAACGCGCCGGGGAAGGAGATACGGTGGCGAAATTCGCCGCCATGTTTGATCGCCGGGTCGAGAAAGGGCAGGTTTTTCAGCAGCCCTACTTCGGTTGCCGTGAATGCGCAGCGGATGTGCGCCCATCCGAGGGAAATGAAGAGGCCATTGGTGAAACACAGGATCTCGGACTGATGCTTTGGGATATCGCCTTTAGCACTGCCAAAGGAAAGCCAAATAATAGACCTATCTTTTATTGGGCGAGGATGGAACGGGGTGTAATTTCGGTGCCAGAGGATGAAGAAGCCGCTCGCGCATCGCTAATCGAATACCAAAAGAAAGGAGGTGCGTGATGCTGCAAGAACTCTGCTACCTCGCGACACGCGAAAACCTAATCGGCGACACCGCCTTTGAGGTCCGCCCTATCGCTTGGATCATCAATCTAAAGACAAACGGAGATTTCCTCAACTTTAGCGGCACGCATGAGGCGGAGGCGGCCCCCGAACCCAAAAAGGGCACCAAGCACAAGAAACCCAAGGAGATAGCGAAGAAGTTCACAATTCCACGGCAGTTTAATCCTGACACTGGAGGGACCCGAACGAGCGGTGACTACGCCTACTTCCTTGTGGACAAGAGCGACTATGTGCTTGGCTGCGCTCTGGAGACTAAGGCAGCTCAACCTCCGACAAATTCAAAGTTGGTCAACCGGCACAAGCTTTTCATTAGCAAAGTGAGGGACTGTTACGAGGCGACGAAGGAGGAGAGGATGAAAGCGGTGCTCATCTTCTTGGAGCGCATTCACATGCAAGGCCTGCCGGTGGACTTGCCAGAAAAGACAGCACCGGGTGATCTCTATGGTTTTGTGGTGCGCCCTGACGTGGATGAATTTGTTCACGATCTCCCTGCTATTCAGCAGTATTGGCGGGAATTCTGCGGAGGCTCGGGTGGCGGAGCCGATCAGGACTGGCAGTGCCTCATTACAGGCAAGCCAATGGGGACCCCTTCCTTGTTCCCGATGGTGAAACGAGTGCCGGGGGGGCAGGCGCAAACTGGTATTGTTTCCTTCAATTCAACAGCCTTTGAGTCTTACGGCTGGGCATCCAACGCCAACGCGCCGGTCAGTTCCGACGCGGCGCAAGCAGCAGGCATCGCCATGAATCGCCTACTCGACACGGCTTTCCAAACTCAGGACGGCAAGGTGCTCCAAAAGCGTCATATCAGAATCAGTGAGGACACGGTAGTCTGTTTCTGGGCGAAGGAAGCGAGCGGTGATGAAGTGGCTGATGGATTGCCAGCAGCGCTTCAAGCAGACCCAAGCGGAAAAGCCGGACCGCTTTGGCAGGCCGTATGGCGCGGTAAGCTACCGCCCAAGCTGGATGCATCCAAGTTCTATTCCGTCACTCTGACCGGTGCGCAAGGCCGCGCCATTGTTCGCGATTGGTATGAGACGACAGTGGGTGAAGTTCAGGCGAGTTTGGCCGAGTATTTCCGGCAACTGGAACTCCAACCGAATACCCGCCCCGGCAAGGACAAGGAGCTACCGCCGCAATATGGCCTGCGCACATTGCAGGAGTGCTTGGTGACATCACGAAAAGCAGATGACCTCCCCTCCAAGTACGCCGCTGAACTCTTCGCGGCTTCGATCAATCAGCGAATCCGCTTTCCCTCATCACTTTTGACCATCGCGCTCGACCGCATGAGAGCTGAAGCAGGCCGCGATGACTGGATCGACAGCTATCGGCGTGACGCACGCGCCGGACTCATCAAGGCCATTCTCATTCGCAACCACGATCAACATCAACTCACACCCACTATGAACGAAAAAAACAAACAACCGGGCTACTTGCTTGGACGCCTATTCGCTTGCATTGAAAGGATGCAATATCTGGCTCTCGATCAGGTGAACGCCAACATCGCGACTCGATATTTCGCCGCAGCCTCAACCACTCCGCGGCTCATATTCAATAGTCTCATGAAGGACTTACAGGGGCACTACTTCAAAAAGGCACAGCGCAAAAAAGCTGGTGCTGCATGGATGGTGCAGCGCCATGTCTGTGAGATTGAAACACTTTACGGTGAGGTTATGGACCCGAAGCAAGGCTACCCCGCCCGTTTTTCTCCCGTGGACCAAGGACTTTTCATGATCGGCTATCACACGCAGCGCGGCCTTTATCTGCCCCGCAAAGACAAAGCCACCACTCTAGGTATTTCTGAAGAGACCACCAATGACACTGATGAAGCTGCTGACGAGTCAGCCGGATAAAGCCAACCAACTAATAAATCAACCAACCAATCCATTATTTCAAAATTCAATCCTAACATAATTAATAATCATGAACAACCGCTACGATTTTATTTACCTCTTCGACATCAAGAACGGCAATCCCAACGGCGATCCCGATGCAGGCAATGCACCCCGAGTGGATGCTGAAACCGGCAAGGGTCTAGTGACCGACGTTTGCCTCAAGCGAAAGATTCGCAACGTGATCTGCCTTACCGAGACAAACGATGACGGGACACCTAAGCCTGGTTACGACATCTATGTGAAGGAGAGAGCGATTCTGAATGACCAGCACCGCAGAGCATACACGGCCAAAGGTCTTGATCCCGATGAGAAAGACAAAACGAAATCTGCCAAGAATCAAGAATCGGCTCGTGATTGGATGTGTCAGACGTTCTTCGACATTCGTATGTTCGGTGCCGTGATGAGCACCGGTGTTAATTGTGGTCAAGTGCGCGGCCCAGTACAACTTACGTTTGGCGAATCACAATCCCCCATTTTCCACATCTCCAACTCGATCACCCGCATGGCAGTGACCACCGAGAAGGAGTCCATCGACCAGTCCGGCGGCAACCGCACAATGGGTGGCAAAGAAATTATTCCCTATGGTCTTTATCGCACCCACGGGTTCATCAATCCATCACTCGCTGAGCAGACTGGTTTCAATGACCACGATCTGGATCTTCTCTGGCAGTCGCTCGACAAGATGTTCGAGTCGGATCGGTCAGCCTCACGCGGTGAGATGTCAGCCCGCGAGCTATTGATTTTTAAACATGAATCCAAACTCGGCAACGCAAGCGCGCATAGGTTGTTTGATCGTTTGAAAATTGCGATCAAAGATGAATCCAAGCCACCACGCATGATCAGCGATTATGACATCACCTTCGACGGCAAACCACTCGACGATTTCATCAAGCCCGGCGACTCCAAAGACCTCGGAAACGGGATCACCCTCATCCGCCGCATCTAACCATGGACCCAGATCTTGATCCTACCGACCACATGCCGTCCCGCGCCTCGTTGGCGCGGGAGACTTTGCTCTTTCGCATGAGAATGCTTTCCAAGGTGTTCTACGGGGACGAATGGGTGGAGGATCTGGAATTCGACATCTGGGACATGGCCTATGTCACGCCAGCGCGATTCGACGGCAAGGACGTGACCCGGGAGACGGCTAAATTTTTCCGGGATCTCATCAAACTGGGTGGCGGCTATTGGGTTTGGCCGGAAGTCGTCGGAAAGGAAGGAGACCACGAGATTTTCGTGCCGCTGGCAGAGTGGAAGAAGGTGCTAGCAAAGCGGAAGCCATAGAAATTCACCCATCATGCACATCACCCCCACTCTCACGCCTGCCGCGATGACGCGGTGGATCCGCATGACCGATCATGGAAAAGAACTCGTCCTTGGGAGCATCTTTTGTGGCAGTTGCGAGACAGGTCGTGGAATTCGCGATGCCACAGGCGAACTGCATCCGTCGGGCGACATCATCCTCTACGGCTTCTGCCCGGACTGCGGCGGCAAGGTCTGCCGGGTGATCGAAACCGGCGAGACCATGGGAAG
>CAYRLT010000361.1:0-1836 GCA_964425095.1 uncultured Luteolibacter sp. | reverse complement strand
TACGCCGATGCCCTGCGCAACAACCGTGAACAGATTCTGACCCTTCCGGACACCACCATCATCTGCCCCGGTCACGGTCCGCTCACCACCGTCGGCGAACAGAAGCACGCCAATCCCTTCTTCGCCGCTTAAATTTTTATGAACGAAACCATCGCATTTGTTGGAGTCGGCCGCATGGGTGCCAATATGGCCCGCCGCCTCAAAGATCAAGGATACCAAGTCACCGCTGTCTTTGATAGTCACACGCCGTTCGCTGTTGATTTAGCCGCTGAGATTGGAGCCGAGGCTGCGCAGACGCTGGCCCGCGTGAACGAACTCGCCACCGTGATCATCACGGTCGTGAGCGACGACAAGGCCATGCAGGAGATTTTCGCCGATGAGGGCGACAGCCTGCTGGTTGGAGCTCAGGGCAAACTTTTCATCAATTGCGCCACTGTCTCGCCGCAAGTCCACCTCGATGTCGAAGCGCTCACACAGAAAGCCGCCGCGGATTCGCTCGAAGCCTGCATGGCGTCGAGCATCACCCAAGCCCGCGAAGGAACACTTTATCTTATGACCGGAGGCACAGATGCGGCCTTCCAGCGTGCCGAACCAATTCTCAAAGACCTCAGCGTTTCCCTGCGCCACATCGGAGCTGCAGGCAAGGCCGCGCAAGTGAAGGCACTGGTCAACATGGTTATGAACATCAACACCGCGGGACTGGCCGAGGGTCTCGGGCTCGGAGCCTCCCTCGGACTTGATCTCACGATGCTGCGCGAGGTTTTTTCCCAAACTGGCGCTAACTCTCAAGTTCTCAAAACCGATGGAGAGCATATGCAAAACCGCGACCACTCGTGCTTCTTCTCCGGCGCTCACGCCGCGAAGGACAGCGGCATCGCGCTCACCCTCGCCCACGAAAAAGGCCTCAACCTCCCGCTCGCCGAAGCCACCAAGAAACAATACGACCGCATGGTTTCGGAAGGCTTTGGCGACTTGGACAAATCGGGCGTCGCCGAGCTAACCTTCCCGGGCCGGGGTAAAAAATAACCCGCCTACGCGCAGAGGAGGGGAACCGCGAATAAAAGTATCTCCCGCAGAGACGCCGAGGCGCCGGGATGGGGGAAAGACCTTATCCTTGCCCTTGGTATTTCTCTTGTTGGACGGCGCGCGGAGCTTAGATTTATTTCTCTATGAAACTCCTAAGCAACCTCTGCTTCGTTCTCGGCCTCGCCTCGGTCCTCGCCTCCATCGCCATCTGGTATTATGCCGGCGGAAAAGCGGTATCGTTTGAAGCCCGCACGCACGGCGAGCTTTTCGGTATTTTCGTTGGCCTCTGGGCGCCGACATTTCTGATCCTCTCGAACCGCCTCGCGCGTTTCGCTGACGAAAAGAAATAGCCTTCGCTACGGCTTCGACCGTCACCAAGTCTGGCCAGCAGGACCGTAGGCGTTGAGGATTTCGCAGCGAGGTGATTCCGTTCGCGTTTTTCTTTTATCTGATCCGCTGTGCTGTGCGGTTTGCCTTCATGGGATGCTTGGTTTATTGCCATGGGCCGTGAACAAGCGATTACCGTTGATCGATCTGCATCGCCATCTGGATGGATCCATTCGCTTGGAGACGATTCTTGATCTCGGGCGTCGCCACAATATCCCGCTTCCGGCTTGGACCACCGCTGAGTTGAGGCCTCATGTCGTCGTTACCGAGCCTCACGCGGGGCTGGTTGAGTTTTTGGCGAAATTCCAATGGATGATCGCCGTGCTTGCGGATTACGACGCCTGTCGCCGTGTGGCCTATGAAAATGTGGATCAAACGCTCCGTAATGCGTGGGAAATGGCTTTTCTCGGAGAGGATGAAAAG
>CAYRLT010000360.1:0-9954 GCA_964425095.1 uncultured Luteolibacter sp. | reverse complement strand
GACGCCACTTGTAGCCGACGTAATGCAGCCAGTCGCCATCACGACAAAGACTGCCGGCAGTGCCGCCAGCGTGGCATTCAGGCCGATCTCTTACCACATCGAAAAGGCTCGTTTCTTCATTGAACCGATAGGAACCAAAATCATCTTTGCTGCCGGCCGCCCATAATATTCCTTGATCACTCAGGAACGCATTGGACGATCCACCATGAGGAAACCACTTCTTATTGGTTGAATTAAACGGATACACTTGAACATTGAGACTCTCGGAATCGACCATCAGTGGTTGCCCCATATTGCGTTTGATGAAGAAAATACGTCTGGGCTTAACCCCTGGAATTACGTGCTCGAATACCGCGCCCGGAGCGAAGGTTTTTGCCGGATCCATGTTGTAATAGTTGGCCCCATGGTTAGATTCCCAGACTTTAGTGCCCTCGTGAATGACCTCCACCTTGCCAGTGCCGTTCTCGAAACTCACGATGGCAATCCATCCGCGGATTTCCTTGCCGAAAGCCCCCGACACCAACACTCGACCGGGTCCGATGGGATGCATGACGAGTCCGCAAAAGCTACAAGGCGGCAGGCCCTCTTTCTGGCCGATCCGAGCCAATTCCCGACCGTCCCGATCCAGCACCGAAAACCCCCGGTCCTCGAATGCGGCGACCCATACATTGCGTCCGTCCCACACCACATCGGCGACGCTAAGTTTTTCGTCCGCCAATACTTGAACCAATTCACCCTGACGAGGTATGAAAAAGACGGCTCCGGAACTCCACATCGCATCTAGACCAGTCGTGAGCGGGCGATACCAATGCACTCCGGCCGATCCGTTTAAAGAAGACCCTTTCATGTCCGGCGTTAGCAACTTGCCCTTGTCCTTGATATTAGCCAGGCGCAGGTCGATGGGCTCCAAGGAAATGCGTGACTTGGGTGTTGGGGGCTGACTCGGGGGAGGCTGAGGCGGTGCAGGTATTGTGTGGGTAATTTTCTGCTTCAGTGCGTTGTCCAATTCCCATACTTCATCTCGCAATCGATTCATGAAATACTCGTATTCTCGAAGATCGAAACCCACCGCTGTTGCCTCAGCGACGATGCCTTTTGCTTCCTCTAACATTGTTGGAGATTTTTCACCCTTGGCTCGGCGCAGGTGAAGTTTCCCGTAGCGCCCATAAACACGCACCAGTGGGCGATTCGAGGCCATGAGGCGGTCGAGGAACTCATGGTATTCCTGCTCCGTGAAATAGTCGTTTTTTCCCTGCCCATACGTAAATGTCCTGGTGACATGCTGTAGAGAGAAAATCAATTCGTTGGAAGGCCACATCGATTCAGGCAGCCGGTTGATCAGCAGATCAGAAATGAGTTCCAAAGCATCTCGATCCATGCCGATGTTTCTGAAAATGGCATGATAGACGTCTCTCATTCCTGTTAGCTTGTGGAGAGCTTCCGGTGGAGCGGGATCCAGATAAGCGATGCGTGAAAACACATGTCGCAGGAAATCCATATTCAATTTCTTGCAATCGCCCAAGCGATGCCAGTTCCCCTTCATGATGGCACTGAGGCTCTGGATTGCCTCATGAGCAAGTCCCGTCGCTTCCTCGCGACTGAGCCGACGGTTGATAACTAAGTGTTCGCAATGTTGGAGTGAGCGCTTCCAATCGCTGACCGCCCGATTGAACGCCGCCACCCATAGCGGATTGCTGTCATCTAATTTCGTGCCGCCTGGCCAAGAACCAGCCATATTGTAGCTGAGATTGTGCCGGGAGTATTCCCTAGTGAGTTTGATGCGTTGTTCGTCGTTATCGGGTTTGAGGAGCAACGCCGCTTCGCGCAATTCCGTGGAGCGCAGGAAATCTCCGATCAAGGCGAATTCGTCCGCTCGCTCAATGAGCATGCGATACTGGGACTGCTCATCGATTTTTGTTTCACCGGATTGGACCAATGCGGCCAGATCCTTGGCAAAAACAGCCATCAGTTCCCGTCCCGCCTGGCTCGTGGGCACGGATGGCAGTTTGCGTTCTAGCAGGATCTTGGCGGAATCGCGTGCACGCAGAGTGATCTCGACGCTGACTCCGCCACTTTTCAGGTCACGCGTGGTGCGGTATTCGCCTTCAACGAAAACGGACGCGAGCCGCCCCTCTTGTGCCAGCCCTGCCACATCGCGTTCCATGGCAATGGCATTTGCTTCCTCGATGGCCACCATGGCCAAGCCGGGTATTTGGCGATAAGCGGAGCGCAGGACTTCCGCGTAATCGGATTGTAGATAGTTGAAATCGAACGTGAGATCACGGCAGACGAAGCCCGGCACCGCGACGATCTGTTTGACCCCGTGCGCGAAGTATTGGATGGTGTGCAGTATGGTGTTTGCGAGAATTTCGAGGGCTTCCTTTTGAGATTGATCCGAAATTCCGATGCTTAGGTCCTGCAGAGTGACCCCCAACTTCGTGTCGCAGACGATCAAACGGGCGCGATTGTCTGTGATGCTCAAGAGGACAAGGAAATCCGCCCCGGCGATTTCTCCGAAGCGGCTGCGCTTCTTGCGATCTCCGAGAAGTTCCTTGAGCTCGATTTCATCAAGGGCTTTTTCGAGGTCGTCCCTTTCGATAAGCGAGATCGCAGAGTTAGTGCTCAGTCGTGCCATGAGAAGGTCAGCCCACCCGGATTTTTCGGAGCAGAGGATGGCAATGCGGGGAGGCTGCTTTTCTGCCGCCGAGAGGCTGGAGAGTGGAGCCAGAAGCACGAGGCCAAACCATGCCAGAAAAGTTTTGAGCATCATATGTGGGTGAGTTGGTTTGGATCGGGTTCTGCCGCTTTCATTTTACCGATGTTGGGGTATTCCGTCCGATGTCTGTGTGGGGTAGATGCCAGAACCCATACAGTGTGGGGATGATTAATCATTATTTAGATATAGCTTCCAACTTGGTTACTAGAGCCTCCCGGTCGATGCTCCACAAGAAAGGAAGCAAGACGGGTTCATGATATGATAGATGTGTGGAGTTCACGGCGATTCTAAGTCCGACTATGAAATTTTTATCTGTCTGATTTACAATTATAGGCCTGACCATCGTGGACCGTGCGAAATCAGCAGAGGAGAATTTTTCAAGAGGAGCCTGATCTCCCGTGCTGTGAGATTTTTCGAAGTCACGGCTGACAATGAATGTGAAATTAAATCCGTTAGGTAGGGGAAGGCTTACGGGTGTTCGGAGATGTTCAGAGGACTGCGCAAATACCAATCTGCCGGGCTCCAGTTTGTCCGGTTCCACCGTGAAGCAGATTGCTTTTCCCTTCGCCTGTATTGGGAAGAACGGGAATCGCCACGAATGATGTTCCCGACCATCAATTTGATTGATATGATTCTTCCAGTTGGCCTCAGTGCGAGTTTCCGCCTCTGTCCACTTGCCTGAATGCGGATCATAATATGCGAAATCACTCCACGATGAAGCAACCAGAACGCGCTTTCCGTCCATGCGCAGCAACCTCGGATTCCGGTCGTCCGAGTCAAAAGGCGTGCTTGCCGGCCGACGGCCCGGATCCGTCAGTTTTGTTGCCACGCCGATCTCGCTGAACTTCCACAGCGCCCGATGTCCGATGGCATTTTGACGACGAGCATATCCTTCATGCTCCGTATCTTCCAAAACATAAAAATCGCGACCCAGACCGATCATTGCGGGCCATGGTGCGCCACCATTTTCGCGAAGCTGTGAATCCACGATACGGCGTAAGGGAGGCATCACGACGGCTTTACCACTTGTCCGATCCACCGTCACCAAGCGCTCCTGCTGTTTGCGCCAGTCATCAAAACCGGTCCTCTCCCATCGGAATAGAACCATCAATTGATTGTCATTAAAGGTGATTCCAGGAGATAGGAATTGGCCAATATGGTAATTTCTTTTCTGTTTTGCCGCAATTCCAGGAAGAGCGGTCTCCGCGAGATTGACACGATGGACCACCGAGCCGTCGCGACAGTCCACAGCCACCAGCCAGGGTTGAGCGGAGCCGACCCCCGCTTTGGGATCCAAGCTCTCGAGAACAGGTCCGTGCAAGGCCAGCTCCGGTTCCGGAAGCATGTGGAGCGCAAGCCAGAGCAGGTGGCTGTGCTTTGGATCGACCCTGGCGAAGGAAATCAAGGGGTGGCCCGTTGGTGAGATTCCGCGAAGGTCGGCAAGCATTGATCCCGTGAGGCTTTTAGGCCCGCCAGTCATGGGGGAACTATTATTATCAGATATGTCATGGCTTGCGGCTGGTTGAGAGGCTCGGATTTTCTTGATCAGAGCTTCGCAAGAACCAAGACCGATCAAGCGGTCTTTATTGCTGGCTGCGCTTTCCAGCACTTGATAGTTTTCAGCGGGGGAAGATTTTTCTGTAAGTTTTTTGATCCAAAGGTCGGTTGTCTGCGCCATATTTTGACTAATCGCGGATCTGGCGCGATCGCCCGAAGCGGCAACATCCAAATACTCCTGGCGACTCTCAAGGTAGGTGGGAAACCGGAACAGTGCATCAGGAGCGTCGTGTGCCGCCACCACGAGAGAGTTAAGCGGATTGGGCATGACAAAATTCTGGGACTGGTAAGCGCCGCAGGTTGGAAGCCAGTAAGAAAACGATGCGGGATCGATCAACGGTCCCGGCACTGTTGATGCAGAGTTCATGATTCCAACCCATGACTGGAGAGCAGCGCGAGCCTTCAGGGAACGGGCCTTTCCGCTAGAGGCCAGAGATTCGATTTCCGCTTTCCTGATTTGATAGAACGGCATGTCCGGGTGGATGACCTGCTCCATAACCTTTGCCATGAGATCAAAGCGGGGAACATCAAAAGGAAGATTCATGATGTTGGGACGCAGACAGGGTAAGGGGCCGTCCAAAAAGCATATCATGTCCTTAGGGTCACGATGCGATGCCGCATGATGGTAGATGTCTTCCGCAAGTATCTTCCCTAACCAAGGAACAGGTCTGAAATTATCGGACATTTTTTGAAGGGACGCGAAGTGCCTGCCCCGGAATCTCATGTTGTTCGAGTGCGGCAGAATTTTTTTCACCAGATTTCCCAGTTCTCTATCAAATTCAACCAGCACATGGGATTGGCCGGCATCAAGACGTTGGATCACCAAGCGGCACCGATATTGAATGAGTTGTTCAAGATCCCCCCAGAAAGACCCCATGCGCGCGTATCCAACGTTTCCGGTTTTCGCCCCTGGCAGGATGACTACTTGGTCCAAGCTCTCGGAAGTCAGGCGCAGGACATCAAGAGCTTCATCCAACTGGCTTACATCGTATTTCTGAATGTGCGGGCGAACCGCAAGGCCGGACGGCGCACGTGTCCATCCATAGCGCGCAAGCAGCAATCGATTCTTGTAAGTCCATCCCGCTACGCGTGCATTTTTTCGTATCATCAGCGACTCCAGGCGATTCGCGCCCAAGTATAAAGCGGCTTCTGCATAGGGCTCCGCTTCCCATGGCTTCATGCCGGCGACCACATATTGAGCTTCTCTCAATAGGCGATCTCCTTCCCGCTTGGCGCGGGAACCATCAGCATCCGGCGCAGGGCCTTGACGCTTCATGGCAGCCATGATTTGTAGCCATGCCTGATTTACCAATTCCCTTGGTGCTTCAGGAAGCCCTTCCACGGCCACATCGAACGTTTCATTCCGGTCAAGGGCGCTCAGCCGCAGTTCCAGCATGATTCGCTTCGTGTCCTTGATAGGCCTCACGCCACCCTCCAGAGTCCACATCGCGCCCCAAAGTCCACCTTTTGCAGCCAAGGCCTGCTCCTCGACGAGTGGGGTGATTTGCTCTCGCGTCATCGCGATCATGCCGTCGGTCATGTCGATGGCTTGCAACAGACCCGAATTCAGAACCCCCTGGAGTGATCTTCCCTGTGCGAGTCCTGCCGCTGGCAAGACACCGAGAAAGGTGATGGCATTGGGAGGATTGCCCGCAGCGACGGAAAGGTTTCTCTCCCGGAGCTGCTTGAGGAATTCCACGGAATGAGCCTCAGGCTTGTATGATTTCGCGAGGGCATAGGTTCGATAGAAAGGCAGTCCGGTGGCTACCGAGTGAGCTTCGAAGTTTATCAGCGCTTCATCGCCCTTGCCGATCATGGAGGCGAGAACAATGATATCAGCGGTTAGACGATCTCCGATTTCATTCAGAACCGTCGAGTCCATGGCGCTCGTGGTCCGGATGGCCCGTTCGGTAAGAAGTCTTGAAATCTCGTTGCGATCAATCACCTTCCATGAGGCGTCCCCAGAAGCCTACACCGCCAGCAAGTCCGCTGGTCCGGTAGCCTCGTCCGCAGCCAGAATAGCGAGTGTTAGATATTTCCCCTCCCGACTAGCAACATGTTTCGGCATCACGCGGCGAGGTTTCAACTCACGGGCATCCACCACGAGTGAAGTTTTGGAATCGAGTGTTGGTGGTTTCCAGTCACTGGGTGCTGCCAGCACGGCATCGGGAAAATGCTTTCTTACCAAATCCCCGGATTCACGGCATGGAGCGACATCCGCGAGTGAGGCAAGAAGGGCTTTGTATTCCGGACAGGCGTTATCCGCCAGGGGTAGCCAGCTTCCGACCAATTCCGCGTGGCCCTCCCACACTGCGGCACTCAGCGCGTCCCATGGTTCGATTAACGGATCATATTTCACCGCGATGTCACGCACCACAGGCACGCCCCGCTTTGATAAAGCATGAATCACTTCGGTCATTGGCGGTTCATGCATTACCGCCGCAAGCATGAGAGTCTGTGCGCCGAATCTTGGCCGGTCGCCCTCATTGCACGCAAAGGCAAGTCTCGGAGACTCAAGGGCATCGATCCTCAAACCTCGTTCGATCAAGAACGCCGCCATGGAAGAATTTCCGTTGTTCACCGCATCTGATATCAAATCTCTTCTTTCGGACTGACTGGGGTTGTAGCTGCTCTTGCCAAAGGCATAGGCGTCTCCATACATCGATTTCTCCAGATCCAGGTCCGGTTGATGATCGAGAATGGCTTTCAATGTCTCCACACATCCCGAACGGGTGGCCGCGCTCACCGGATTGGCCTTTGTGTTTTCCCCGTTAGGGACCAGTGCCTTTGAAAACAGGGCGTTTCGTTTGGTAAGGCATCCTGTTTCTATGCGCGCCCCGGCTTTCAGCAGTGTCCTGACCATATCAGGATTTCCCAATTTAGCGGCGGCCCAGAGCGGATCCAGCGACTGCCCTTTTGGGTCGGGGTGAGCGCCTGCACGCAGCAACTCTTCGACGAGCGACACATCATCCTCCAAGCAGGCATAGAATAATGCGGTGAGACCTTCGGCATCCGGCTTGTTCAAATCCGCCCCAGCCTTGATCTCGCGGCGAACCGTTTCCCAATCTCCTGCCCGGGCCGCGCGTACCATGGCCGAGGCATCCGCGCCGCCGATATCGGCAACGATTCCATCCTTTGCGGGTGTGATCAATACTCCCGAATATGCGCTGATCATCTGCGGCAAACCGCTGGAAACATCATCCACATAAACGACCAATGTTCCATCCGGGTCCGTTTTGTAATGACCCAGCGACGCTACATACGGCTTGAGCCCAGCAGGTGCATTTTCGATTCCAAAAATCGTCTCACCAGCCTGTGCATGTTCCCATAGACGAACCTTTCCATCAGGATGATCAAGTCCGATCAAGTCAGGGAGCGGCGTCCGGCTTTTGACAGCATATCCCCTGATGTCGGCCAGCGAAATTCCGGCACGTATTCCCCAGTCGGCTTTGGTTTTGCCGCTTTTCGAATCTTCACCTAACAGAAAAATGGATCCAACCTCGTAAATGGCACCGGGATCAAGGCCGTCAACGCGAGTTTTCAGCATGGGCGCATTCGCGTCCTTCTGTGATTGGAATGCCAAGACCGGCCCCCACCAGTGCCACGTTTTTCCACCAATTGGCAGTTCAGGGACACGGACGAATGGTCTGGATGCATTCTCCGAATCATCCTTACATGCAGGACTTGTATTTTCCTGTGTGGCGGGGATGAAGCGGGGATACGTAGCTGGTGCTGCGGCTGCATACGACAGCAGTGAAAGTAGAATAGCTATAGGCTTCATTGAATGGAAGAATCAGTGGTAGAGCCGGTCGTTAAAAAAGAAGTCATGCAATCGACATTTATTTGATTCCTTGGGACAGCAAAGGTTCATGGATTCAACTTCTGTAGTAGATCTGTTTTAGAAATCCTCCATAGGCACGGAAGGTGCACCCCGTATTTTGCGAGACTGAACCATGGATTCGGCTTACCCAATTCGACACAGATGATCAGATGATCATCTGTTTGGTTTACGATGAAGGGATAGAAACTGGAACTTTTCAGAAAGTCCGAAAAAACGACCCTTTCGCCAAATCGAATCTTATCGCCTAATTGTCTGACACCCTGTAGCTGCTTGAGCTCCCCCTTCGGGCCTTTGAGCATGAAAACAGATTGTAAAAAATCTTCGCTAAAGGGTAGATCAAGAGGAACATCGTGGTATGTGTTATTGTTACTCCGGAAACGCAAACACATGTTTTTCTGCAACCAAGTGTTCTCACGCCAAGACTTCTTTCCATCGACTGATGTGATGGTTTGGTTTGGAGTATTGTAGCAGGGCTTGTGGGTGACGGGATCAAGATGATTCTTTAAAAACGTCGCTCCCAATTCCGATTTCAAGTCCCTGATCTCTTGCCAATCATTCAGGGCCGGATTGTAGAACGCCGCATGTTTTCTACCAGCAACAAGAATCCGGTCTCCGAATTTCTTCAGGGAAAGAGGCTCCATATCCCGGGTGTCAAAAGGTGTCAAAGCGGGTTTGCGCTGGAATGAGGTGATCCCATGGACTTTCATGTTCTCATCGAGATACCTCATCTCATCGCCATTCAGGAAATAAAATCCGGACCCGTGCCCAAGAATCCTCAACCCGGGAATCTGATACTGATTCCCGCTCATTTCGGCCCGGGCATCTTCAGGCAGATTGACAAATGTCCCGTCGGATTTGTTCACGAGGACCGTCCGCTTTGGGTATCCCCAGAGATTCATCATGATTTTGTGTTGGTTTTGCCCCACGTCCACTGGCATGATAGGAATCGCATAAGGGGATTTGTTAGCGGTAATTGGAACATTCTTGTGAAGATCAATGGTTTTCAGCACTTCGAGTTTTTTTAGATCCAAGGCCACAAGAAGGGACCTTTTGTATATCCAATCATCGTAAACGTCATAGCTGGGTATGGAATCGTCATTGGATTCCAGATAAAAGAACCAGAGAACCGAAGGGTTTTGATCATCGAAAAACGGCGTAAACATGATGCCTGGCTTGATTCCTGGAAACAAGGAAGCGTCCACTATGCGTTTGCCGATGACTCCTGCGTCCCGACGCGCCATGGTCTGACGAATGAAATCCGGATCGTAGTTGTGATCTTCGAGAAATGTGATTCCGATCACCATCTCCAGAAGATTGAATTGTAAAACTTGATTCCCAAACGACTGTGCTCTGGTTGGCGCTTCTTCTGCGAACAATTCATTAGCGGCCCTTCTTTGATTTCGGAAATACTTGGTGTAGTATGTGGTTTTTTCCTCAAAAGAGGACGATAAAGACGAGCGGGTTCTCCCTCCCATGGCGTAATCGTCAAACATGATCCTGACGTCCAACGCATCAAGAGAATTGTGCATCAGGGAAGGTATGATCATTGGCTTCCAATCTGCTAATGCGGAAACCTGCTGGTGATGGCCGAACCATTGTGTCGGGGTGTGCTTGAGGATTTCGCTCCGGCAATGGTTCCAATAATTTGCGAGATACACCTCGCCGTCGCCGGAGGGATCATTAGCCAGCGAGATGTAGCTGAGGACATTCCTCCGCTCGTTCTGGCCATCACACATCTTGATGTGCAAATATGCCTTGAGCAACCTGGCATGCCAACTGTTCTGATCATGCAGTTCTCCCGCCCTATCCAAAGCCACATTCTTGATCCTGATGGCCAGGT
>CAYRLT010000359.1:0-4923 GCA_964425095.1 uncultured Luteolibacter sp. | reverse complement strand
CGATGAACGTCGCTGGCTCGCGCTTTACCTTCAAAGCGTCGCCAGCGAGGCCTTCGCCGTCGATATCCATCCGGCAGCCCGCATTGGTTGCGGCATCTTGCTAGACCATGCCACCTCCTTTGTCGTGGGGGAAACCGCTATCATCGAGGACAACGTTTCCATCCTGCATGAAGTCACGCTCGGCGGAACCGGTAAGGAAACCGGCGATCGCCACCCGATCATCCGCTCCGGCGTCTTGCTCGGCGCGGGCGCGAAAATTTTAGGCCGTGTCGAGATCGGCACGGGGGCGAAAGTCGGCGCGGGCAGCGTGGTTCTGAATGATGTGCCGCCCCACACCACGGTCGCCGGCGTGCCCGCCGTGGTCGTCGGCCAACTCGGTGAGGAAAACCCAGCTACTGAAATGAATCAAAAACTCGACTGCCGTAAAAACCCGTAATTCCATGAAATCGCTGATCCCCATCCTGCCGTTGCTGGCGCTCTCCCTAGTCGCTTGCGACAAGGCAAAGAACCTGATTAACCAGGCCAAAGCGACCGCAAAAGACCAGATCAGCGCCAAATCTGCCAAAGCGGATGATGAATTTCAAAAACTCGTCGATCAAACACCGGAGGGCGTCATTTTCCGCAAGGATCTTCCATTCCCGTCGCACCTCGAAGTCAAAATCACCCGCCGTCGGGATATGTCGGTCCGCCTCTCTCAAACATCCGCCATCGAAAAGCGCATGGATGTCATCAAGGGCGAACACACCTCCATCAGCGAACTCGAACGAACCGACAATCAAGTCCGCTACACGCTGAAAGAAACCGGATTTAAGGTTCCTTCGACCGACCCGAAAGTGGAACCAAAAAACATCTCCGATCCCTTCACGCAGACGCCGCCGTCCACCAAGCCCGTCAGCTTTACAAAATCCGGCAAGACCTGGAAAATCGGTGAACGCGCCGATTTTCATTCCGCGGTCCTGGCCGCCCAAGTCGCGCCCGTGCTCGACGAGTTGTTGATCGAAAGCGCTCTAGCCCCGCGCTCGCTGTGGTTTGCCAAAAGCCGAATCAAAATCGGCGATGAACTCGATGTCGCCGGCGATGCCCTCCCGATGTTGCTCTCGGGCAACGCCAAAGGATCGCTTCATCTTAAGTTAGAATCCATCGATGCGGTGCATGGCCAACCCTGCGGAGTTTTTTCAGTCACCGGCGATTACACCCGTAAGGATTTTCCGGATTTCTCAGGAAATCTAACCGACGAGGAAGTCAGCATCCAATCCGGCAAACTCTGGCTTTCGCTCATCCATCCGGTGATTCTCAAAGAGGAACTCGATACCATCCAGACATTCAAATCCGGCGGCAATGGCGGCCTCGCCGGGCGCATTCAGGGCAGCGTCAAACTTTTCGTCACCCGCGAGTGGAAACCAATTACCCCAGCAACGGTGCCGATGCCGGGGGGGTAGGGGGGATGAGTTATAAGTTAAGAGTTATGGGTTATTTGGGAATAGGGCTTCGCGCGGAGCATTCGGCTGCCCGAAAAAAGGGTAGTGTGTGGTCGGTCCACCGCGGCCGCTTATCCGCCGCATGGCGGTGCGAATGAGGTGAGCTTCAAATAGCGAAACCCAAAGCGCGGAGCATTCACTTTCACTCTGCAGGCTCACCCTCAAGGGTAATGCCTTTAAGGATTCGCATGGAGGGGCGAAACGTGTTCGCCCTGCCCATGATGAGGCCAATGGAAAGAGCTTCTCTCATCTCATTGGCTTTTCATGGGCATCGGCGGACACGTTCCGCCGCTCCTTGAGAAGATTAGCGGTCTCATATTCACCGCGTGGGCCGAATCCTTAAAGGCATTACCCTCAAGGGTGAAGTGGGCGGACCGGGCCGGATCCGCCCTGCCGGGGGATACTTCCCGCTTAGCCGAGATTTTTGATCGTTTGGAAGATCGCGGTGATCATTAGATAGGCCATGGTGCCGATCAGACCGGCCATGATGACGAGCACGGTGGGCATGATGAGCGCCATGATGCGCTGCAAATCTTTATCGAGCTCCTTGTCATAGCGCTCGGCCGCGCGCCGTAAGGATTGATCGATTTTTCCGGTTTGTTCGCCCACGGAAATCATGTCGATGAGCAAGGGCGGGAAAGAACCATTGCGGATCAGCGCCTTGGAAAACGACCGACCATCGCCGACTTGATCGATGACTTGATCGAGATGGCTGCGCAGCAAGCGGTTTGGGGTGGCATCGCGCGAGAGTTCCAGCGCGCGGAGCAGGGGCAGGCCGTTGCCTACCAGATTGGCCATGGTTTCCAGGAATTGGACGTAAAATCGACTGGTGATCACCCGGCCGATGAGCGGCAGCTGGAGTTTCATCCGGTCCCACGCCGGCTTGTTCGCCTCGTTGTCACGCCACGCCTTGAAGAAAATCGCCGCAGCGACGAGTGTGAGTAGAATTACGATCCACCATTTGCTGAGGAATGCCGAAATGGCAATCAGGATGGCGGCACCTAACGGGATTTTTCCGCCCGGCGTGCTCTCGATAAGTTTCGTGAGTTGGGGGATGAGAGTGGTGACGAAAACGATCGATACACCAATGCCGGCGAGCACCAGGAAAGCGGGATAAATCATCGCGAGCACCAGCCGGGCCTGCAAATCAGCGAGCGTCTTGAGGTAATGCGCCTGCCGCTTTAAAATCGTATCGAGTGCGCCGGAGGCCTCGCCCGCCGCGGCAAGCGAACAATAGAGAGAACCGAAACTCGGACTCACTTTTTTCAGGGCGACGGAGAAATTTACGCCATCGCGGACAATCTGCCGGATCTTGAACGAAACCGCCTTGAGATTGCCGAGCTCCTGACGGTTTTCCATCGATTTCAAAGCCGGCTCAAGCTGGAGGCCGGCGCTGAGCATGTCCGAAAGTTCCTCGGTGAACAGGACGACCTCCGCCCGTTTCAGTTTGATAGGGCCCTCGGGGATGATGTCTTCCTTGGTCTCGGCCTTGGTGTTTTGCCTCAGGGAATCCTCGGTTTTGTCCTTGGCCAGAGGTTTCCGGGCGGCGCGCATGGGCGATGCGCTTTCCTTGAGATTGACCGGTTGCAAACCCCTGCGATCTAACATCCGGAGGGCCTCCGGTCGATCGGCCGCATCAAGCTCGCCGGTGGTAACGGAGCCGTTGGAGGAGAGAGCTTTGTAAGCGAAGAGAGGCATTATTGGGTAAAAACTGAAAAGCTGAAATGCTGAAAATCTGAAATTTATTCGCCGCCGCCGATGTCGGAGGAGGTGACGGAAATGACTTCTTCGATGGTGGTAATGCCTTGCATTGCCTTATACCAGCCGTAGGTCCGCATCGGCACGTAGCCATCGCGGAATGCTTGCTCGCGGAGTTTTGGGGCTTGGGCGCTGTGGGCGACGAGTTCCTGCATCGCCGGAGTTACCAGCACCACTTCGTAAATCGCGAGGCGTCCAGAGAACCCGGTGCCGCGGCAGCGATCGCAGCCATTCGCGGCGTAGGGCTTGCCTGGGATGTCGAGCGGGATGCCGAGACCGATCTTGTCTTGATCGGTGATATCACGCGGTGTTTTGCAGTGGGGGCAAAGCTTTCTAACCAAGCGTTGGGCGAGGAAGGCGCGCACGGCGGCGGAAACGAGGAATGGTTCCACGCCCATATCGACGAGTCGGCTGATGCCGCCCATGGCGTCGTTGGTGTGCAGCGTGGAGAACACCAAGTGGCCGGTGAGCGAGGCGCGGATGGCGATCTCCGCCGTCTCCAAGTCCCGGATTTCCCCGATCATCACGATGTTAGGGTCCGCCCGTAGAATGGACCGCAACGCGGTGGCGAAGGTCAGGCCGATCTCGGACTTGACCGCGATTTGCATCACGCCGACCAGCTTGTTTTCCACCGGGTCTTCGACCGTGACGATCCGCCGTTCCGGGCTGTTGACCTCGCTGAGGAAGGAGTAGAGGCTGGTCGATTTTCCGGAACCGGTGGGGCCGGTGATCAGGATGATGCCGTTGGGCAAATGCAGCAGTTGCTCGATTTTGCGTTGCACGAAGGGCTCCATTTGGAGCTTCGCGAGATTGAATTTCTCTTGGTTGAGGAGACGCAACGAGACGCTCTCACCTTCGACGGTGGGCACGGTGGCCACCCGGACGTCGATGGTGGCTCCCTCGAACTGCAGGTTGATCCGGCCGTCCTGCGGCACGCGGCGCTCGGCGATGTCGAGGCGCGCCATGATTTTCAAGCGCGCGATGACCGAGCTTTGCAGCGCCTTGATGTTTTCCGGCACGGCGATTTCTATCAGACGACCGTCGATCCGATAGCGGATCCGCAGATTGGTGCTCAGCGGCTCGACGTGGATATCGGTGGCCCGCTGGTCTAACGCCTCGCGAATGATCTGATTGACGAATTTGACCACGCTGGCCTCCTCGTCGTCATCCTGGTCGATCACGTTGGCCTCGTCTTCACCGGCTTCGATGTGATCGTAGTCAAAATCGCGGCCTTCGAGGATTTGTTCGAAGGTGTCGGCACCGACCCCGTAAAGCCGGCGGAGGGCCTCGTGGAGGCGCTTGCGCGAAGCCATGCACCAGTCAATGGGCAGCACGAGTTCCTGCGCGGCGGCCTGGCGGGCGACCAGGTTGAACGGATCAAAGGTCGCCAGTTTCAGGCGCTTGCGGTCGCCCTCGCCAGTGATGGCCACCGGTAACAGGCGGTGGCGCAGTGCGATCCGCGGCCCGCAGGCTTCGCGCAGCGGGAGCGGGACTTCGGCGATGGGAATGCTGTCCAGCCACTCCATGCCGATGTCGTGTGCCAGTTCGCGCATGTAGGGTTCTTCATCCACCACCCCGGCATCCAACACATCGTCGATAGGCGAGCGCTGGCGCTGGGTCGCAGCTTGCAGCACCTGGGTAAGCGCGGGAATATCCTCGCATCCGGTGCGGCGGGCGGGTTCGATCA
>CAYRLT010000358.1:0-1508 GCA_964425095.1 uncultured Luteolibacter sp. | reverse complement strand
ACCGGGCAACCGGTCACAAATTGTGACCGGTTCAGGCAAACATGTTGATTACCAAGGGATTACGCACTTGATATCGCAAAATGCGATATCAAGCCGTCGCGATGAGGAATGCCATTCTTTGAGGTGCCAAATTGGCATCTCAACCCTCCCCCCTGCGACTTCTGTGCCTCTTTGCGGCCAACAACGATTTTCTGAAGAAAGTTCCGGAAAACTGTCTATCTCGTTTCTTTCTATTAGTGAATGCGCGAACCATCGACAGAAGCGGACTTGAGCGACAAGATCCTCACCATCCGCGAGCAGAAGGTCATTCTGGATTCCGACCTGGCGGCTGTGTACGGCGTGACGACGAAACGACTCAAGGAGCAAGTCAGAAGAAACCGCGAACGCTTTCCGGCTGATTTTGCGTTTCTCCTCACACGGCAAGAGGTTGCGGGTCTAAGGTCGCAATTTGCGACCTTAAAGCGAGGGCAGCACCGGAAGTACCTACCTTACGCTTTCACCGAACACGGCGCCATCATGGCCGCCACGGTTCTGAACAGCGACAAGGCTGTCCAGATGAGCGTGTTCATCGTCCGCGCCTTTATCCGGATGCGCCAAGCCATGCTCAGCCGGTACGAGATGGAGAAACGCCTGGATCAGATCGAGAAGATCCTGCTCGTCCACGACGATTCACTGAAGGAGCTGTACGAAAGAATCAGGCCGCTCTTACTACCCCCGGCGGACCCGCCAAAGCCCCGAATCGGATTTCATTAACCGGGTCCCTCCGTTTGCGACTTGTGTGCCTTTTTGCGGCCAACCAGCGATCGTGATCGCATAAGCTCAACCGCGAATTGCGCGAATCAACGCGAATTCGGGAATGATGCGTAAGTAGACGTGCTTTCCTTCTGACCTCTGACCTCTGACTTCTGCCTTCTGATCGCTGGTCTCTTCCGGGCTTGCCTCGGGCGCGGCCCATGGTTATTTTACGCACTGCCTACCCAATCCTTGCTCGGGTGGTGGAATGGCAGACACGCATGTTTGAGGGGCATGTGCCGAAAGGCGTGGGGGTTCGACTCCCCCCCCGAGCACCATCCTTCGCTCCTCGCCGCTCGCTGCGCTCGGGCGGGAGCTACGGATGGCAGGCCAGCCAACTCCGTTCCAGGTCTTCCGCGTCATCTGCAGGGCAATCGGCAATCCGCTTACAGCCGTTTTTTGGCCCCGAAAAATGATTCTAACGACCCGGAATAGCCTTTTTTCATGTGTAAGTTGTTTGTGCCCTAGGCAAACCTGTGGTCCGACCACGGAGAGGAGCAGAACCCGCACATCGGACATGGTTCCCCGGTGGATGTTCTTGAACGTGAGAAACCAAAAGAGTATTGACTCGGAAATACAACCGAGCGCGAACGTCAGTAAAGGCGTCCACGCTTACTAGCGAAGGAAAAGAGGACAGAGAGCAAACGAAAATATAACAGCTTAGTGCGTTAACGCGCAGAATCGTTTCGTCTGAAAACCGCCAGTTTTACAGCGAA
>CAYRLT010000357.1:0-2933 GCA_964425095.1 uncultured Luteolibacter sp. | reverse complement strand
CAAAACATCACCCATGAACCCAACCGAAACATCACCCGACTTTCACGACGCGCGCTGGATCTGGCTTCCATCCCAACGATGCCTGCAGAACACCTTTGTGCTCTTCCGCAAAGACTTTGAACTCGATTCCCCCGGTCCATCAGCATTCGGTTGGATTCTGGCCGATTCCCGCTACCGCCTGTGGATCAACGGCTCCTATGTGCAACGCGGCCCGGCCCCGGCCGACCCGCGCTGGCCGGAGGCCGATCCGATCGACCTGGCAAAGCATCTCAAGGTCGGAAAAAACAGCATCTGCATCGAGGTCTGTTACTTCGGTCGGGGCGAGGGGACCTGGGTGGCCGGAGCCCCGGGCCTGCTGTTTTCGCTGGAAGTCGCGGGGCAGAAGTCCGGATCAATCCGCGTGGGGAGTGATGCCTCGTGGTTGACCTACCTGGATCGCGCACATGCCCCGGGGCTCTACTCGCGCTGGTTCCTGCGCTCGCTGCAGGAAGTCTACGATGCACGCCTGCGCCCGGAAAATTGGAATGCCGTGGAGTTCACGCCCGACTCGCTGTGGATGGCGGCACGCGAGCTTCCCGGAAAGTCAACGAGCCCGGCCATGTTTGCCGGTGGCCCGGAATACATCATGGAGGTCATGGACCTGAATATCTGGGGCGGCCACGAAAAGAACCTCGGCATGGTGGAGAATCCCCCGGCGATCCGGAAGAGGTCGATCCCGATGCTTCGTGACACGGAAATGGCGGAGGCGACGCTGGTGGATTCCGGACGGCTCAAGTGGCTGCGCCCGGCAGAAGATTGGTTCGAGAGCCGGGTGCCGGGGAGTTTTGAGATCGAGCGGCACGCCACGCTTCTGATTCATGGCGAGGCGGTGCATCCCGCCGACGGGGAAAGCACCTATCTGACCTATGCTCTCCCTGAGCAGATGGCCGGCTGGCCGCGCCTTGTGGTGGATGCCCCCGCAGGAACCACGATCGACATCATGGTTCAGGAAGGGCACGACCTTGAAAACGGACCGCTCTGGCTCGACACGCATTTCTTTGCATGGTCGCGACTCATCTGCAAGGATGGCCGCAATGAGTTCGAGTGCCTTGACTACGAGAGTTCGAAATGGATCCAGCTCAACATCCGCAACGCCTCGCGACCGGTGAAAATCGAGTGGTGCGGGTTCCGCCGCCGCGAATACCCGTGGGCGCACATGCCCGAGATCAGGATCGGTGACGAAAAGCTCCAGGCGCTCTTCGACGCGCAGCTTAACTCGATCCGCAACGGCTGCCAGGAGACCATTCAGGATGGCGGAGGCCGTGAGCGCCAGCAATACTCAGGAGACTGCGGCCATCAATTGCACATCGTGCGCACCCAATGCGGCGAGCCGGAGCTTTCCGCGCGTTTCCTGCGGACTTTCAGCCAAGGAATGACGCTCGACGGCTACTTCCTCGACTGCTGGCCCGGCTATGACCGTCTTGCCCGACTGGCCCAACGGCAGATGGGGATCGCCATGTGGGGCCCCCTGCTCGATCACGGCATCGGATTCATTTTCGACAACTACCACCACTGGATGGAGACCGGCCGCCTGGAGGATCTCGCCGAACCCTATCCGCGCCTCGTCCGGTTTTTCCACTATCTGGAATCTATCGAGGACCCGAAACTCTCGATGCTGCCCGTAGCCGACCTCGGCATGCCGACGGTCTGGCTCGATCACGAAGCCTACACACAGAAGCGGCACAAGCAATGCGCCTTCAATCTCTATGCCAGCGCCGCGCTGGCCAACGCACTCGCGCCGATCGCCGAGGCGATGGGAGAGTCGGAGATCGCAGCGGAAGCACGGCAACTCGCAGAGAGACTGCACGCGGGCGCAGTGCGCACCTTCTGGTGCCCGGAAAGAAAACTCTTCGTGGACAACCTGCCCTGGGAAACCGAAGAGGGAGGGACGCGCCTGAGCGATCGCGCGCTGGCGACGGCGGTGATTTTCGGACTCAACCCGGAAGGCTGCGATGACGCCTCGATCAAAGCCTTGGCAGACTGCCCGGACACGATGGGCCTGAGCTATCCGGCCAACGTTGTCTGGAGGTTCTGGGCCTTGGCCAAGGGGGGGCGCATGGATGTGGTCTGGAAGGACATTGCGGGACAATGGGCCACGCTCCCCTCCATCCAGTCCAATAACTCAATACAGGAATACTGGAGCGCTCCGCCCGACAACATCCATACCTACTCCCACTGCCCCTACGCGCCGCTGATCATCCTCCAGCACGGAGTGTTAGGCCTGCAACCGCTGGAGCCGGGATTCACGCGCTGCTCGATGAGACCCGACCTGCGCGAACTACCCCACGATCTCAGAGTCACCTATCACACGGCTTGCGGGGAACTGGGCTTTGAGGCCGCGCAGAGTTCTTCCGGCTGGGAAATTTCAATCTCCATTCCAAAAGGAATGTGTTTGACCCTCGTGCTTGATGAGCGGCCGGAAGAATTCACCGGTCCCGCCACGGTCAATCAATCGGTTGATGTCAAAGCCTGGGAATTTCCATAGGAAATGAGAAATTGGGATTCTTCGTAAAACTTTAGGTTCTTCGTAAAACTTTATGGAAAATGGCAGATCTTGATCGAAAAGTGCATGGGATGTATTTCCGTAGATGTAATTCACCGCACACCACTACGCCCAACTGCTAGGCCTTCAATCGCCAAGCACAAATTCCTAGCAATCCGGCGACTGGGCATTCGATGGGGAAATTGTCATGCAATGCACTGGCCAAAATCTTCTCGCTCCACCGGCTACACCTTTTCGCAAACTGCTCTAAGCGGCGGGCTATTTCGCTCCGAATGTGAGGTTGATCCCGCGCCGCCCCCAGGCCTTGCCGATTTCTTCGCCGACCTGTTTGTAGCTTCTTCCGTCGAGCAGCACGGCGATCGCATCCTCACCGGTTTTGCCATCGCGCAGT
>CAYRLT010000356.1:0-1579 GCA_964425095.1 uncultured Luteolibacter sp. | reverse complement strand
GTCGTGCTGACACTCACCACCATCGGCGCATGCCTCGGCGCGATCGGCATCCAGTGGGCCGCCATCCTGCTCTGCCTGCTCGCCGCACTCTTCCTCGTGGGCGGACTCTGGGTCGCGTGGGCCACCCGCCAGACCATCCTCAACGACTTCAGCCAACGGCTCAGCGAAGCCAGCAGCGCATTTGCCGCAAACCTCCACTCGGAGTACGAAACCGCCATCGGTACCCTGCTCGCCGAATACGCCGCCAGCCTCAAACCGATCCGCGCCCACATCAACTGCGAGAAAGACGCGCTCACCCCGCTCACCCGCCGCTGGCAGGAACTTTTCCTCGGCTTCAAGGCCCTCGCCCAGGACCTTTGAGCGCCTTGTGCCGCAAATTTTCTACTACATCCATAGTAGCCGACAGCTGCCCGTGGGCGTGAAGCCTCCCAGTTCCGGGCACCCATGTCGTTCAAATTGACCTGCAGCACCGCCGGTGCCGCCGCCTGCATGAGCCCCCCAAAGCAGCCAAGCGAAAATAGAAAAGAGCCCAGCTTTGGTATAGGTCAGAGTGCCGACATGGAAGAGCTTTCCAGATGCCGGGCTATTGGCGGCATTCCTGTCCTGTGTCATGAAAGAAAAAGTGGCCCGATTTTCGGGGTCGAGCTCACTGCGCAAGCTGCCAGCGGGCGTCTATTTTGCCTTTGCGAAAGTGCTGTTGGCTGGCTGGCATCCAATGAGGAAGCGGCTTAAGCTCAGCTTACATGGGCGATTCGTTCTGATCGTTTCTTCAGTGAAAGTGTTGGCGAGTGCGTCTACGGTTTCCAGATGTTCTCCGACAGTTTGGTTGGCTGGTTTTTTATAGCACTTCAGCTAGCTTGCTCACGGTGACGTGCTGCTGATGGAGTATGATATGCTTGAAGGATTGACGACCGGTTATTCTGAGTTCTAACTGCACTTGTTGCAGCGCAGCATTCCTGCACTCGTGCCGGACCCGAACAGGCTGCAGCCGATTTTGCCATGAACCCGAAAGAGCCAGCGCCCTCCCAGAATCAAATCGCACGACTCACGGGGTTTTCCCGGCCGACTGTCTCCCGCGCGCTGGCCAACCATCCCCTGATCTCCGAGGCCACCAAGGCCACCGTGAACGCCGCCGCCAAGAAGCTTGGATACCGCGCCAATCCCCTGATCTCGACGCTGACCGCGCAGATCCGCAAAAGCAGGATCTCCCCGACAGTCTCCACGCTCGGGTATATCACCAGCTTCCCGCTGCAACTCGAGGAGCACAATCATTGGACGGAGTTCTACCACGGTGCCAGGGAGCATGCCCATGAGCTGGGATACAATCTGGATATCATCTGGCGGCGCGAACCGGGGATGACGATTAGGAAATTCAACAAGATCCTGCAGTCCCGCGGAATCCAGGGTGTCATCATCACCCCGCTCCCCGATGCCCTGGGGCATATCGCGATGGATTTTTCGCGGCTCGCGGCGGTGACGGTTGGCTACCCCCTTGCAAAACCGCATATCCACCACTGTTCCGGCTGGCATTTGCAGTTCATGGCCCTCGCTTTGAGAAAAATCGTGCGAAAGGGATATC
>CAYRLT010000355.1:0-19243 GCA_964425095.1 uncultured Luteolibacter sp. | reverse complement strand
CTTGCCGCCTTTGACCAGCAACTCGTAGGTATCCATGCGGAACTTGCCCTTGGATTTTTCCTCCTTGTGGCACTGGACACAACGGCGCTCAAGGATCGGCGCGACAATGTCCGCATAGACCACTTGTTCCGCAGAGGATTTCACCGGAGCGTTTTCGATTTTCCCGGGATCCAGACCGAGTGCTTTGCGCAGAGGTTCCGGTGCATATTGCGTGAGGTAATCACTGCCGTGCGTCATCGAGGCGCCGTCATGACTGGCAAATCCCATCACACCCACGCTCCCGAAAAGCAGCAAGCGGAACCACGTCGGATTGGCGGCAAGCGAAACCGTCCAGACCTTGACGACGAAGGTCAGCACCGCCGCCACGGCAAATGCCAAGCCACCCCACAAATGCCGCTCCGCAAGCGCGTTGCCGGCATAATCCGCACCATGCCCGTGGTAGAGCAGAAATCCCGCAATCGCCGCGGCGGCCGCACTTGCAGCCCCAAAAAACATCGGAAACAACGAGCCGGCCGCCGGAGGGCGGCGGCGGCTACCGACAATCGCCCCGAGTTCTTGCAGGAGAATCAGCACAAACACCCCGATGGGAAGGTGCAGCACAAACGGGTGGAAATGGCCAATGAAACGCACCATATCCGGCAGATCCGCCGCCGTCGGCTGACCCGCGAGAAACGGCATCGAAATCAAGGCCGCCATGGCGAGAATACCGAAAAAAGTAATGACCCACGGGCGGTTTCCGGTGCGGGGAGCTGGGATATCTTGAGGCATGCGAGGTCTTACGGTGAGCGATTTAAGATTCTTCCACGAATATTAAAGGAAGCTCAGAGCCCTCAGCAAGCCGGGAATGCGGTATCTAAAAAACCGGGATTCCCTGTTTTGGATGCAGAAGCCTAACCATCCGCGATGATCTGGGATGGACATGCCCGCCGGATTTTTCATGCTCATCCACATGCCCACCGTCCACGTCGATCTCGCCGAGCGCTCATACGATGTCATCGTCGAAGCCGGAACGCTCTCCAAAGCCGGACATTTGATCACAGCAGCCGGACTTGGGGGGCGTCGTGCGGCAGTCATCAGCGATGATACCGTATCCGCTCTGCATGCGGAAACGCTGCTCGCCTCGTTGGAAACGGAAGGTTTCCACCCAACGCTACACACAGTGCCCGCAGGCGAGGCCTCGAAGTCGATGACTCATGCGGAATCCCTCTCCCGCGAAATGATCCGCGCCGGACACGACCGGAAATCCATTGTCATCGCGCTCGGCGGCGGCGTCGTGGGCGATCTGGCCGGCTTCGTGGCCGCCCTTTTCCACCGCGGCCTTCCCTTCATCCAAATCCCCACCACCATCGTCGCCCAGGTCCATTCCTCGGTCGGCGGAAAAACAGGTGTCAACGTCGCGGAGGGAAAAAACTTGTTAGGCGCTTTCCACCAACCGCGTCTGGTCATCATCGATCCAGAAACCTTGCGCACACTGCCGGACCGCGAGTTTCACGAAGGCTTCGCCGAGGCGATCAAACACGCAGCCATCCGCGATGCGGCGATGCTGGACGACCTCGCTGCGCTCGATCCCTCCAGCCGCGAGGTTCCCGCGGCACTCATCGCCCGCAACATCGCCATCAAGGCCCGTGTGGTCGAAGCCGACGAGCATGAGACGCTCGACATCCGCGCCTTGCTCAACTTCGGCCACACCATCGGCCACGGCATCGAAGCATCCGTCCCCTACGGTGAAATGCTCCATGGCGAGGCGATCTCTCTCGGCATGCGCGCAGCCTTGTTTCTATCCGAACGCCATGGCAGGCTTTCCCCGGATGATTCGGCACGTATCCTGCGTGTGTTGCGGCACTTCCACCTGCCACTCGTCCTGCCGGCAGCCATCACCACGGAAACAATCTTGGAAAAACTCGCCACCGATAAAAAATTCTCCGCCGGGGTCATTCGCTTCGTTGTTCTCGATGCCCTTGGCAGCGCCACGGTCAGCCCTGCGATCACTCTCGACGATCTCCGCGAAGCCATTGCCCACCTGCGCAATGACTAACAATGCCTCCTGATATTTTTTCCCTGAGAAATTCCGTGCCACTCCGGTGGAAATTCTTGTAAATGCCGGTGGAGTGCGGTCGTAAACCTCTCCACAGCCCAGATTTTCCGCCATGTCCTCCACCTCCAATCAAACTCTCAACAAAGAGCGCATCCCCGCCACCGGGGTCCTGGTCATTCCCGGCCGCCTCAATTTCGAGCAACTCCTGCAACTCGAAAAACTCTTCGCCGGGCGCAAGATCACCTGGCTCGTCGAGGAAAACTCTCACCACGATCCTTCAATGCGTGGATATTTGGAGAAATCCGGTTCCGGCGCGATGTTTTCCGCCGCCGATGCCGCTCCCGCCGATGCCGGAAATCAGCTCAAGACCTATCTCGAAGATGGCGGCGTCCTGATCTACGTCCCCGGCCGGGCCACCGCCCGCAACGCCACCTTTTGCCACATCCCCGCGCCCCACCTGCGGGCCCTCTGCGCCTTCAGATTGCCGCTTCTCGCCATCGCCATCGATTGCCCCAAAGAATCCAGTCTTTCCATCGAGCGCCGCTCATCCCTTCCCGCTTCGGTATTCGCGATCGCCAAACCGATCCCCGCCGAGAAATCCAGCGTCGCAAACTATCATCAAGCCCTACTCGAAGCCGCCGAAGAAGCCTACAGCTCGCGTGCTTTATTTGGCCGTTCCCTTGCGATGACCCTGCTCGAAGGACTGCGTAAAAACGGCAGCAAAAACCGCATCATCGATGGTGCCGACGATTCGGAACTCACCTACGACAAAATCCTCGCCGCCGCCCTCGCCTTCTCCAAATTTCTTAAATTGGAGACCGACCAAGCCCGCGTGGCCATCGTCCTGCCACCCGGAAAAGCCGGACTCATCGCCAATCTCGCGGTGCTTTTCGCCGGAAAAACCCCGGTCAACCTCAACTTCACCGCAGGCCCCGAAGCCATCCGCTCATGCATCCGCCAAGCCGGTGTCGATCGATTCATTACCGCCGATCCCTTCGTCCGCAAGGTCTCCTCATTCCCATGGCCGCCTAACCGGGACCTCATCCTCATCGAGCGCGTCCTCCCCACACTCAAAAAGAAAATCGTCACTTGGGCGGTCATTTCAAAACTCCTCCCCACCCGCATACTCGGCGCCATCCTCGGCCTCAACAAACGCCGCGGCGATGACGAGGCCACCCTGCTTTTCACCTCCGGTTCCTCCGGCGATCCCAAAGGCGTCGTGCTCAGCCACCGCAACGTGCTGTCCAACGTCACCCAATTCGGCACCCGCCTCGATCTCCCGGAAAACTCATCCATCCTCGGCTGCCTGCCACTTTTCCACTCGTTCGGCTGCACCGTCACTCTTTGGTTTCCAGTCATCGAGGGCGTCAACCTCGTCACCTACCCATCACCACTGGAAACCAAACGCCTCGCAGAGCTCATCGCCCTCCACCAAATCAACGTCTTCCTTTCCACCCCCACTTTCCTCCGCGGCTACATGAAGCGGATCGATCCCTCCCAACTCTCGTCCCTCCGTCTCGTCGTCACCGGCGCGGAAAAACTCCCGCAATCCCTTGCCAATGCCTTTGAGGAAAAATTCGGCATCCGCCCACAAGAAGGCTACGGCCTCACCGAAACCTCCCCCGCTACCAACGTCAATCTCCCGAACCCCACACCCGAAACCGACTCAATCACCATCCCCTCGTCGCGCAATGGCTCAGTCGGCCAAATGCTCCCTGGCCTCGCCATCAAAATCACCGACCCCGCCACCGAAGAAGAAATCCCTCTCAACCGCCAAGGCATGATCTGGTTCAAAGGCCCCAATGTTTTCCCTGGCTACCTCGGCGATCCGAAAAAAACCGCCGAAGTCATCAAAGACGGCTGGTTCCGCACTGGCGACGTCGGCCGCGTCGATGACGATGGTTTCCTTTACATCGAGGGCCGGATCTCCCGCTTCTCAAAAATCGCCGGCGAAATGGTCCCCCACGAAACCGTCGAGGCCGCCATCAACAAAGTCCTCGGACTCGATGCCGAAACCGAACGCCGCATCGCAGTGGTCGGCGTCCCGGATGAACACAAAGGTGAGGCCATCCTCCTGCTCTCCACCATCGCCGGCCCTGCCCTCGAACAAGAATGCATCGACCTCCGCTACAAACTCCTCGACGAAGGCCTGTCCTCGCTCTGGTGCCCGAAACACATCATCCCAGTCTCCGAAATCCCCGTGCTCGCCTCCGGTAAACTCGACATCAAAGGCTGCGAAGCCCTCGTGAAACGTGGATAAACCACCTCGTAGAAGTCATCCAGCGCCTGCAGCGCCTGCAGCACGACGCAAAATTAATTAAAAGAGACAGAAAAAATCAATTTGTGCTTGATGCCGCCACTGGTAACAGTTTTCCTTGGGCATGGCGAAAATTCGGTGGATTACTCCCTGGGCTGATTCGGAAACGAAACCTTCCGTATATCACTGCGTTGCGCGGGTCGTGGACAAGCGGTTTGCGTTTGGGCCGGATGACAAGGAGCAATTTCGCATTTACATGCGCATGATGGAAAACTTTTCAGGCTGCCGGGTGCTGGCTTACTGTGTGATGTGCAATCATTTCCATTTGTTGCTCGAGGTGCCGCCGAGACCGAAAGCGGCGTTGACGGATGAGGAATTCCTCAAGCGCTTGGGAGCGCTGTATCCAAAGGCTTTTGTGGCCACCGTGGCGAAGGAATTGGCGGAAGCACGGCATGTGGTGGCGCAGGGAATGGCGACCGACGGCGAGGCTTATGTGCAGCGGATTCACGAGCGCTTCACTTACCGGATGCACGATTTATCGGAGTTTATGAAGACGCTGCTGCAACGTTTCACTCGTTGGCACAACACCCGGGCGAAACGGAAAGGCAACTTATGGGAGGAAACTTTCAAGAGTGTGGTGGTGGAGGACGGTCTAGCATCCAAAACGATCGCCGCTTACATCGACTTGAATCCGGTGCGCGCAGGAATGGTGCAGGATCCAGCGGAGTATCGCTGGAGCAGTTATGGCGAGGCGATGGGAGCGACCGGCAGGAGCGGAGCCAAAGCCAAGGCGGGCTTGGTGCGGGCAATCATGGCGGACAAGGGTTGGGAAGCGGACGCACGGCACTGGCCGGGCAGGGTATCGAGGAGTTACCGGATGATTTTGTTGGAAGACGGAGAGGAGAAAACGCGGGAAGAGGTGAACGAACAAGGCGAAGTTGTGACACGGGTTGTTAGAAAAGGAATAGCGGTGGGAAAAGTGGCGGCGGAACTGAGCGAGCTGGCGACGAGCCGGGATGTGGCATTGCGGCAGATGCTGCGGTGGCGGGTGAGATATTTTACTGATGGTGCGGCGGTTGGCAGTCGGGCGTTCGTGGACAACCTGTTCGCGCAATGCCGGGACCGCTTCGGGCCGAAGCGCAAGACCGGGGCGCGGAAGATGAGAGGAAAGGCGGCAAGTGGGTCAGGCGCCGCGGATTTGTTGTGGAGCGCGCGTGATCTGCGGCTGGGGATTGAGTGAATGGCACTCTCGACCGCGGTGCTCTCACTGCGAGGATGTTCGTAATCTATCAGACAGAGATGTGAAATCAATTTGACAGGCACTTTCACAGGTTGGGCCTGCAACTAAGGCAACACGCCGACACAACTACACTATATCACTTATTGACATCATTAGGATCCTAATTCAGACTTCCCCCATGAAACGCACTTTGGTTGATCTGGAAGAAAAGGATCTCACGGAATTGGACCATCTCGCCGCAGATTGGCGCACCTCCCGCGCCGCAGTCCTGCGGGACGCAGTCGCCGAATACCTCATCAAACGCGAACGTGTCCCCGCCGCCCCGCCCAAGCCGCTGCAAGGTTTTGGGGCACTCAAGGACCGCCTCCAAGATGGCCAAGCCTACCAAGACAACCTTCGAGCCGAGTGGGAATGACCGGATTTTTCGACACGAATATCCTGATCGATTTCCTCAACGGCATCCCTCAGGCGCAAGCCACCCTCACCCCATTCAACCGCCGCGTCATCAGCCGCATCACATGGATGGAAGTCATGGCCGGCGTAAAAGACACCCCGGACGAAGACCTCGTCCGCAGTTTCCTCACCCAATTTGAACTCCACGAAATCACCGCGGACACCGCCGAGGCCGCCATCACCTTGCGTCGCCACCACATCCCCAAACTCCGCCTCCCAGACGCCGTCATCCTCGCCTCCGCACGCCTCATCGGCTGCCGCCTCACCACCCGAAACACCCGCGATTTCCCCACCAACCACGCCGACGTCCACATCCCCTATCAACTCTAAGCCGCCTCTCTCATCTTCCTGAAAACTGAACACTCGTAACTAGCAAACTATACTCTCCATGACCGACCGCCTCTCCGCCACCTTCGAGAAACTCCGCGCCTCCCACCAAAAAGCATTCATCGCCTACATCGCCGCCGGTGACCCGGATTTCGACAAATCCCTCGAAATCATGAAATCCCTCGCCGACATCGGCGCGGACATCATCGAGCTCGGCCTGCCGTTTTCCGATCCGCTCGCCGATGGCATCGTCAACCAAATGGCCGCCGATCGCGCACTCAAAGCCGGAATGTCCACGCCACGCGTTATCGAACTCATCGCCAAGTTTCGTGAAACTCACGAGACGCCGCTCGTGCTCTTCACTTACCTCAATCCGGTCTTCACTTATGGTTTCGAAAAATTCCATCACGATGCCGCTGCCGCCGGGGCTGATGGAATACTTTTGTTAGACCTGCCGCCGGATGAAGCAGCACTCAACACCGATCTCGCCATCGGTGCCGGCCTCAAGCACATCCGCCTCATCGCGCCCACCACTCCCGCCGCCCGCGTCGAGTTGTTAGCCAAATCTTCCGAGGGTTTCATCTACGCGCTCTCCCGCACCGGCGTCACCGGCGCACACGGCGCACCCGCCGCAAACATCGCGGAATTCGTCGCTTCCATCAAAGCCCACAGCGACGTCCCCGTCTGCGTCGGCTTCGGCATCAGCACACCCGAACAAGCCGCAGCCGTCGCCGCCGTTGCCGATGGTGTCATCGTCGGCTCCGCCATCGTCAAGCAAGTCGAACTGAATCAGGAAAACCCCGCCGACGCCGTCCGCGCCTTCGCCGCCCCGCTCATCGCCGCAGTGAAAAATCGCTGAGAAAATGATCGATTTGCATGATGGGCCTCGTATATCTCCCACATGGCCATTCATCGCGAAAAATGCATCCAACTCTCACGCCGTTCCTTCATCCGCCGCGTCTCGGCTACCGCCGTCGCCACCGGCCTGCCGCTTTGGTTTGTCGAGCGTGAACTCGCCCGCGCCGAATCAGAACCCTCCAAAGTCATCAAGTCACCCAACGAGCGCCCGAACATCGCGCTCATCGGTGCCGGCGGCATGGGCACCGGCGACGCCCGGAATTCCAAGCGCTACGCCAATCTCGTCGCCGTCTGCGATGTCGACAAATCACACATCGACAAAGCTGTCAAAAGCCTCGCCGAGCCCGGCCAGAAAATCGACACATTCACCAACTTCCGCAAGCTCCTCGAACGCAAAGACATCGACGGCATCATCAACGGTACACCCGATCACTGGCACAGCCTGATCAACATCGGAGCCGCCAAGGCCGGCAAGGACATCTATTCGGAAAAACCTCTCACGCTCACCATCGACGAAGGCAAACATGTCGTCCGCGCCGTGCGCGACAACAAAGTGATCCTCCAAACCGGCACCCAACAACGCAGCAACCAGCGCTTCCGCATGTCCTGCGAAATGGTTCGCAACAAACGCATCGGCGAGCTCAAGGAAGTCACCGTCTGGCTGCCCGCCGGTCTGCGCGGCGGCCCGTTCCCAACCGCTCCCATCCCCGACGGCCTCGATTGGGATTACTGGCAAGGCCAGGCACCCAAGGCGGATTACATCACCGAGCGCTGCCACGTGAAATTTCGCAATTGGTATGATTACTCCGGCGGAACCATGACCGACTGGGGCGCGCACCACATGGACATCGGCTACTGGGCGATTGGCCTGCCAGCTCCCACCAAAATCGAAAGCAAGGCGCTCACGGAACCTATCCCTAACGGATTCACTGCCATCAGCGATTACGAAGTGAAGTTCACCTATCCGAACGGTGTGGTATTCAACGTCAAGACCACCCCCGATGACAGCCCGTTCGGCGAAGTCATCAAAAAGGACGGCCAGCGCAACGGCATCCGCTTCGAAGGCACCGACGGCTGGATCTGGGTGAACCGTGATGGCATGAACGCTCATGACATGGAAATTTTCCGCACCCCACTGCCCGAAGATGCCGACCGCCTCTACGTCAGCAATGACCACCGCGCGAATTTCTTCGAGTGCATGCAAACCCGCAAGGATCCAATCTGCGCGGTGGAAATCGGTCATAAATCCGCCACCGTCTGTCACTTAGGCGCGATCTCGCTACGCATGCGCAAAAGCCTCCAGTGGGATCCCGAAAAGGAATTGTTCACAGGAGAACACGCCGCCGAAGCGAACAGCTACGTCGCGCGCGAAATGCGCAAGCCGTATAACTACGACTTCGTTTCATGAAAAGGAGGGGCGATGCATGATCGCCCGGACCATGTGGGGGCAATGGGAGGTGCTTCTCTCACATCATTGGCTTTTCATGGGCATCGGCGGACATGTTCCGCCGCTCCTTGGATATTGGAGCGGCTTTCACGTCTGGGGCACAGCGGGCGAAATTTTGTGAATTTCCGGGGTTGGGGATTTGATGGTTTGCAGGTAGCTTGCGGCCGGACATGACGCGAATGAACGAAGATCCCCGGGCAAAGCAGATCGCTGTGGGAGCGGTCATTATCTTGGTTTTAGCTCTAACGGTGTGTGGGTGTTTGCTCGGTTGGGGGTATTTGCCCGGTTTGTTGGGCGAGTGGGTCGGGACGATGGTCGGGGTGCTGACGACGCCATTTTTCATGGAAGCTTCGTTTATTTGTATCGGGCTGACGGTTGTGGTGGCGCTGAATTCTTGGCGTCAGAGGCGGGATGGCGATGAATTGGTGTATTTGGAGCAACTGGAAGGGCCGGATGTGCCGACCGATCTTCCGGAGCACGCGAAATGGGCGGTTTATCGGAACAAGCCATTGCCCGGTGAGACGCCGACCTTGCTGGCGCAGGCGGAAGGGTCTCTGGCCATTGGGGATTTTCAGGCGGCGGCGGATTCGATCGGCGAGATGTCTGAGGCGGAGTTGAAACGGCCGGAGACTTTGGTGTTGCGGCTGGAGTTGGCGAAAGCGACCGGCAAAAGCGATTTGGCAGAGCGATTGGAAAATGAGCTCAAGGGAGCTCGAAACGGGGACGCGTAAATGGCGATGGCAGGGAAGGTTCAATCACCGGAAAAAGAACTGCGTTTCACGCGAGCCGGACAGGCGACGCTTTTTTGGCTGTTGTCCGCTGTGTGCACCGCGGTGGCGGTGACATTGGTGGCGACTTCGCTGTATCGGAGCGTGAATCCTGAATTGCCGCATCCGGCATGGGCGTTGCTGCCGGCGGTTTTGGCGGGGGTTGCGGCTTGGTTGGCGGTGCGGCTGACGCGCCATGCTTACCTGATTTTATCGCCCTTGGGGATTGAGATTTTCCCGTTTTTCCGGCCGATGACGGGGATGCAACTGGTCGTCTGGCAGGAAGTGGATACGGCGGAAGTGAACGCGGCGATGACCCGGCTCACACTGCATCGCGATGAGGAGAAAACCTCAGGCATTCATCTTTCGCTCAGGCCGATTCGCAAGGATCGGCGGGAATTACTCGCCAAGGCGGTGATCGGGCGCGCGCAATCCGGCCGGAGTTAAAACCATGCCCGCACCTAACGAACTCGCCATGCTTGCGATCGCCTGCCTGCTCGCGGCGGCGTTGTATTCATGCGTTGGCCACGGCGGAGCATCGGCGTATTTGGCGGCGATGGGATTTGCGGGGATCGCGCCGGTGATGATGAAACCCACGGCGCTGGTGCTGAATATTTTTGTGTCGGCATTGGCCTTGTGGTTTTTCTGCAGGGCCGGGCATTGGCGGGGAAAATTGTTTTGGCCCTTGGCGCTGGCGTCGATTCCTGCGGCGTTTCTGGGCGGTTGGTTGCAGGTTTCCGATCCAATTTTTAAAACCATTCTGGCCGGTGCGTTGCTATTCGCGGCTTGGCAGTTGGCATTTCTGAAAAAACCGGCGAATATAGAACCCCGCCGGCTTCCGCCATGGGGAGCCGCGCTGCTCGGATGCGGACTCGGATTTATCTCAGGGCTCGTAGGGATCGGCGGTGGAGTTTTTCTAACGCCGCTGCTGATTCTATTTCGCTGGGCGGACACGAAAACCGCCGCCGCCATCTCGTCCGCGTTTATCCTGGTGAACTCGATATCCGGATTGCTTGGCTTTTCGGTGCGGGGCGGAGAATTACCGTCGCTCGCTTTTTGGCTGCTGCCGGGCGTCATGATCGGCGGGGTGATCGGAGCTTTTTGGGGCAGCCGCAAGGCGCCACCGATCCTGCTCCGGCGCTGCTTGGCGCTGGTCTTGGCCACCGCCGCGGTGAAATTCGCAGTGATTTGATCGGCGGATACGACGTTTCCAGAAAATCATTGTTCATTCGGCATCGGTGAATTCATGGTTCGGCCATGCGTCCACACTCACGGCAGATTCTCACGGTTGAAGAAACCTTCGGCGGAAATGGCTGGCACTGCGAACTGGTCGAGGGCCGCGACGTGCTCCGCGCTGGATTCGAGGCTCATCACACGAGGGTCGATCTGATCGCCCAAGCATATCCTCAGCTGAATGCGCTGAGCATCATTTCCGAATCTCCGATGACAGTGAGCGAGGAACATCTGCCGGCGGTATTGGAGTTGCTCGCCCGCGCTAACAAGCCACTCACACTCGGCGGTTTCGAATACGACATCGACCGCGAGATGCTGGTCTTCCGCATCACCAATCTCTTCGAGCGCGAACGATTCGATTCCGACATCGTTTCGTCCATGGTCCATTGTGCGATCGCCGAGCTGGACCGGATCATCCCCTACGCGGCGATCGTTCGAAACACTCCTGCGGACTTGTTAGGCGATCTGGATCTCCAACGTTTACTCATGCGCGAAGACATCATTCCGCCTGTGCCGGGCATGGAGGAGGAAGAGGAGTATTGAATCGGGATCGCTCTATCTGGCTCCGGCTTCTTTGAGCTTGGTGATGGCCTCGTCGAGGCGCTTGCGAGTGGCGTCCATTTCAGCGGCGAGTGAGACGATGCGTTCGTCGCGGGCTTTTAGAGCGATTTCCCAGGTGGCGACTTGTTCGGTGGCGGCGGTGAGTTCCGTTTGCAAGCGCTCTGCAAGCGCTTTTTTTTCGGCGAGTGCGCGGGCGGAGGATTCGGCGGCATTCTGGGTGGCTTCGATGGTTTCCTTGAGCACGGCGATATCGCGTTCCAACGCGGCGCGGTGTTTCGCGTCTTCGGCGGCTTGGTTGGCGGCGGCGGCGAGTTGAGTGCGGAGCGTGGCGACGGTGTCGCCCAATTTTCGCTCGCCACGCCATTGGACGACAACCAACGCGGTGAGCAGGAGGCAGCCGATGGTGTTGATGATGACGAGTGTGCGGGGAGTCATTCAGTCTTTGGTTTCGAAGCTTACTTTCTCGATACCCGCATCGCGCACGGCATTGAGCACGCCGAGCACTTGTTTGTGGCGGGATTGTTCATCAGCGGCAATGAGGACGCGGGTCGCGCTGACGGAGGCGAGGGGTTTCAGGCGATTTGTTATTTCTGATAGAGCAATGATTTTTCCATCCCAAGTGGTCACGCCATTGGCATCGATGGCGATTTGAAACGGCGGGTCTTTCTGATCGGGTATGGCGGTGGAGGCCTCGGGCAAGTTGATCGGGACGCGCCGCATGTGCGTCATGCTCAGACTCACCAGCATGAAGGCGGCCAGCAGGAAAAACATGATATCGATGAGCGGGATGATTTCAATCCGGGCTTCATCGCCTTCATCATCGCCAGAGTGACTGTGGAGTTGGACGGGCATTGAGGGGTAAAAGCTTAAATGCTGAAAAGCTAAAATGCTGAAATTGAAGAGTGGAAGATCTGCTGCGGATGGTGTGCGGAAGATGATTGAAAATGCGGTGTTATCGTATCTTGTTGCAGCGTTTCAGTTTTTATTCTGGGTGATGGCGAAGTTTTCCAGGTCGTGGCCGTGTTCGCGGGCGGATTTAACGAGGAGTTCGGTGTGGTTGATCCAGCGTTCGAGCGAGCCGCGGAGGAGGGATACGCGCTTGCGGAAGAAGTTATAGGGAAGCAGGCAGAGGATGGCGATGCCGATGCCGCAGGCGGTGGCGATGAGAGCCTCGCCAATGCCACCTGAAACTTTGGAAGCGGCGAGTTGTTCATCGCCGATGAAGGAGAAGGAACCCATGATGCCGACGACAGTCCCAAAGAGACCTAACAACGGTGCTAGAGTGATGAGCGTGCTGATCACCCACATGCGGGCCTCGGATTTCTCGATGAGCTGGGTGGCGTGGAGTTGCATCGCGGCGAGCATCGAGGTGCGGGCGTGGGTGATCCCTTCCGCGAGGTTTTTCAGATAGGGATCCGGGGTGTTGCGGGTGAGGTTCCATGCGGTGGTGAAATCGCCGGTGCCGATGGCTTCGCGGGCTTGCTCCTGTTTCGCGGGTTGAAGCAAGGATTGGAGGCGAAGCCACCAGATCGAGCGGTCGAGGATGACGCAGAGGGCGAGGAAGAAGGTGGCGAGGATCGTCCACATGACCCAGCCTCCTTCGATGAAGGTTTCGACGACAATGTTGGAGAGCATGTTAGAGATCACTAGCGGAGTTGAAAAACGATGGGACGCTGAAGTTTCATGACGCCACCAGAGGGAAATTTCCAGCCGCGAACGGTGCGGACGGCCTCGTTGTTGAGCAATGGCCAGGGCGAGGGAGATTGCGCGTAGGCGGAAATCACGCGGCCGGAGGCATCTATAGTGAACTCGACGACGACGGTTCCGGATTGGCCCTTGCGACGGGCTTCAGGCGGATACGAGGGCGGAGGCATGCGGCCAGCGGCTAGGCGCGAGGTGTTGGACATGCCGGTGCCGGGTGTGGTGCTCCCGGTTTGGCTGCTGGCTTGGCTCCCGGATGCAGTTTTCTGGGAGGTCGCGCGGGCTGGCTTGGTTGGCGTACTGCGGGTGGCTGGCTGGATGGTGGGCGTGCTGGTTTCCGCCGATTTGGGTGCGAGTTCCGGCAAATCGGGGATTTCCGGCAATGGCGCGGTCTCCGCGAGGACAGGCAATTCCGGAGGATCTTGCAGGGTTTCCGCAGGGCTTGAGGTGGTGGTTTCCGCAGGGGGAGTTTCCACCGTCGCGCCTTCGGGGGCCGACGTTGAAGCGTCGCCAAGGACGAAATCGGCGTCCAGCAGGAGGGGTTCCTCGGTTTCTGAAACGACAGATTCCGGATGCTGCCCATGAACGATGACCCCGACCGTGCCAAACCCGGCGACGCTCAACCAAGTGGCGAGCGTACCGATGTTCAGGGAGTGGAGCAGGGCTTGCATGTGAGTGCGGGTGGGAAAAGAAACAGCAGGCGGCTGAAAATGAAAGCCCGCAGATGCGGTGACGGGTCAGAATTACAAAGATGCGCCAATGCCGTCAACCCTGATTCTAAAAACCGTATGGGGCCATTTAGCTCACTTCCCGGGTGAATTGCGCTCTTTTCCAACCTCTACAAAATCAGTTCAATCAGTGAAATTTGCCTCCGGCTATCTCCGCTGCGCTCCGGTTGTGGTTACTTCCTTTCTAGGCACAGAACCCGCGCTGCGCTGGAGCGCGGCAGTCGGAGCAACTTGAAATTTCAAGCTGCGGGCGTCTCGCCCGCAGTCCTTAACATCCACGTTACTCGGGAGAATTAGAGCGCGAACGAATCGAGGTTTCCGCACTGTGGGCAGCGAAATGTTCGAATAGGAATCTGCCGATCCGGTATTTTAAGCCCCATCTACCAAGCGCTTTGGGGAGGCCCCGGGACTCAGGCAGGCGGCCTCCGTGATCCACCGTGATGGAAGTCAGGAACATAGCCCTCATCCATTTCGGTCTCACATCGCAGGCACTTTGGAGGATTCATAGGGTGATTTATTTCGACGGAGGCTTTCGGCGGATTTCCAACAGACCGGATGGTGGGACGTCGAAGACGTGAGCCCCAGCTGACAAATCGCGCGTTTCCTCGCTTACGGATCGGCCGCGGCAATCCCGTGCCGTGATCACAGCCTTGCCGTTGGGCTTTTGCATTTGAACCACCACTTCCCTGCCCGGCTTCGCATTGATGACATCGACCTGAGCCGGAACTTTATCTCCCAAATCAACGACCATATCCTGATAGATCACGCTGATCGATTTTGATTCCGTGCGTCCATGGATCATCGGATAGTTCTGCGCGGGCGAAACCGGAATGAACTCACCATCCAACAACACCGCACGGTTTTCGCGCCAGTATTTCATCCAGTATCCGATCATCTCACGATGTTCAGCAGAAATCTCCTTCAACCGCACGGACACTTGGGGTACACTGAATATGACATTGAGAATCTGCAGCGCCGCGCTTTCCACCGGCTCGTCAGGATGCCAGATGAACATGTCGCTGTGCACCGCGGTGTGATCCGCCAACAACCGCAGATCCACAATTTCCTTGCGATTCACCGGCCCGGCATTCGGACAGTCCACACCACGCAGCATGTTGCCGTATTTCCGCATCAAGGGACCATTGTAGGGTTGGCGGAATTCAATCGCGATCTCGGGATTGATCGCTTTCAAGCGCTTCATGATGTCGGTGAACAAACGATCCACGGCATCGTCCACTGAAGCGAAATCCCGGCCGTTTTCCGCCGCAAGCACGGTATCTGGCTTGGGTGAGAACAATTCGATGAAATCCAGTTTGAGTCCATCCACGCCCCAATCACGCACCGCTCCTTCGTATAGACCGATCAGATACTCTCGCACTTCCGGATATCGTGGATCAAGGATGTGGGCTCCGAGGCTCTTGCTGTAGGAAAGCATTTTGCCTTCGAAACGTTTGGCCGCCTTGGATTTCTCACCCGCCATCGGCACCGAATACCACATGATGAACTTCTGGTTCAGCGCATGAATCCGATCCACAAAGCCCTTAAAATCCGGAATTCGATCCGGTTGCCAGTCGCCTGTGAAGGCATAGCCACGACTGCCATCGAGCGTCTGCCAACCATCATCGACAATCACACCACCCAACCCGAGTTCACCACCGATCCGGCATTCCTCCACGATGGTATCCGGATCCAGGTTCTGGTGATAGGCGTACCACGTTGAATACAATGGCACACGCGCCGTTTCCGGCACGGACGCCGGCTGATAACCCTCTTGCGCCGCCCACCAACGCGAGGTTTCCCGCAGCACCTGATAGAACGGCAGTTGGCGTGAATCGAAGCGCAGGGTGATTCGATACTCCTTGAGCGGCGGCTCCTTTCCGGCGAACAAGGCCACGAACCCATGGATGCACACGTCCTCCTCCTTGACGCCACCGCGGATCGTCAGTGGTTTCAGAGTGTCCGAGGCGGAGATCGTCATTCGGTTCCGATCCCCGGCATTCAAATACATCAATAGAGGCGCACGCAAAACCGCACGTGATTCAATTTTGAGCCCTTGGTGGTCGTTGTTCGGCGCGGTGTTATCCGATACCCAGATCCCCGCCAAATCGACGGCAGGAAAACTCCAGTTCACTTTGATGGCCGGCGGTTTCTCCGGTTTTGGAGCCTCCAACTTGAGGGTCGCCAACCACAAACCCTTCTCAGGCTGCGCAATCTCCCAGGTGGCTTTAAAATTCCCCATCTCCCCTTCGATGACCAAATCCTTCTCCTGCATGACAATCGATGGCGCCTCGGCATGGGCCGCAACCGCTCCCATCCAAAACACGACCATCACCCGTAAGAACCCGAAAATCACGCGCACACCGCTATGGTTGATCCTATTCCGCATGGCCCCGATCATCCAAACCAAAGCCCGAATGTCAACCGGACTGGACCCGTCAAACCGCTGATTCCTGCAGGTCAAACTCACCCGCAGTGACCCAACCGATGCAGCCGACCCCATTCCCCCCCCCGAGTCGACCGGATTCATTTCCTTGGTTTTTTTGGATATTTTTAATTGACCGACGGGACTCATCTCACTTTTGCTCCCGCTGTTGCGACTCATTCTCATCTACTCCAATTGACCGCAACGCCTAATTGATCCCAAACCAACCATGAAGACCTATTCCATTCTTCCAGGAACCAAAATCCTAGCTACCTGTCTCGGGAGCATCCTTGCGATCGCCACCACGGCGGAAGCCGGCAGCCGCCGGTTCACCTACAGTTACGAAACGACCACCATGGCTCAGGGAGCCATGGAACTCGAAAGCTGGGTCACTTGGAAAACCAACAAGTCCAGCGATCCTGATTTCGAGCGTTTCGACATTCGCCACGAATTCGAATACGGCGTGACCGACCGCTTGCAGCTCGCCTTCTACTTTGCGGACTGGCGCTATGAGGAAAACGCCGACGAGACGGGCCAAACCGAGTTTCGCGATGTCGCGATCGAGGCCATCTACAATCTCACCGACCCGAACACCACTCCATTTGGATCCGCCATCTATGGGGAAATTAAAGGCAGCGATGATTTCATCGAACTGGAAGCCAAGCTCCTCCTGCAAAAGAACATCGGCCAGTGGATCTTCGTTTACAACATCGGCGGGGCGATCGAGTGGGAAAACGAATACACGGAAGACAAGGCGGAGTTGATGCAGAGCGCGGGCGTCAGCTATCAGATCAATCCATCGTGGTCGGTGGGAGCCGAGGTTCTGCACGAGATCGAGGTTCCCGATGTCGATGAAATCGGTGACAGCGCGGTCTATCTGGGACCGAACATCGGTTGGAGAAACGAGCGGTTCTCGGTCGCAATGACAGGTCTCTGGCAACTTACTTCGCTCAGCGGCGAGCCAGACTTCCAGCTCCGCACCATTTTCGCCGTGGACTTCTGATCATGAAAGCCCGCCGGACTGAAACTGCAATCAAACACCTTCATCGCCACAGCTTCCTAGCTGTGGCGATCGCTCTGCTTCCAGGAGCCTGCGCCCCGGCCTATCAAGCGCCGCCGGTTTCCGCGCCGCTGGTGGCGGCTTCCCTGCAACCGGCTTCCACCTTGGAACGTGGCTATCAGATTCATCAGGTGAAGTGCGCAAAATGCCATCCGTTTGAGAATCCCGCCCACTATGACGAGATCGAGTTGAAGGAGGAAATCATGCCCGTGATGGCCAGAAAATCGAATCTAGACCGGGCCGATGGGGACGCCGTGCTCGCGTATTTACTCGCCGCGCGCAAGCTACCATGATGCCCGAATAAGCCTCACGGCAGCGGCGGCGGAGTTTTCAGGATTTTGGCTTTCCGGCGGATCAGGGCGCCCGCGCTGAACTGCCGCCAACCCCAGGCGAGCCAGCGGATCAACGAGAGCGCAAGCCACAGCGCCCACAGCAACATCAGCAGGCGATACCACCAGACTGAGATTGAGAAACATTGCGGCTGCGGCAGTGCACCATCGCAGCGGGCCTCATACCAGCGGAGCAAGGTCCGGGTGGAATCGTTGCCGCTGATGAACATCTCCGGGCTTCCTAACAAACCTTCCGCGACGATCGCGATGAAGATCCCCAGCGCGCTCATGGTCAGGAAAACCAGAACAACCTGCAAAAAGTTGTAACACAACGGCCGTTGATTTTGGAACGACTCACTACCGCGCCAAGTGAGGAAAAACAACCACCCGACGACCACCAGCGCAAGTGGCAGCGGGACCTGGGTGAGTCCCAGCGCGAGAAGCATCCACTCGATTGGCCGCAGCGGCGAGTGCGGCACGCGGCCGAGGCCCCACGCCGCGAGCAGCGAACCTAACAGGATCACCCAGAAACGTACTGCGGGCCCCTGTTGCGGACCAGCCGCCCACAGCACCCAGCGGTTATCGGGCACTTGGATGTTGCTGCTGATGTTGGCGCTTTCTACCGGTAGCTTCACCGCTTCCGCGCGTGAGAGCAACTCCAGCGGCGTGTTGCTTTTCCATTGCAGCGAAACTTCCTGTTCGCCGGGTTTCAGAGGGATGATGATCTTGTCGCCATCCTTGCGGATCGGAATCTGGGTGCCATAGCTGGTGAGCGAGGTGGCATCGGCATCCGCAGGAAGTTGCACGAGGAAATCCTCACCCAAACTGCAGCGCAACGAGAGAGCCAGCGAGGACGAGCGCTGGCGCTTGCCTAACACGATTTCATGAGTGCCCCGGGCAACAGTGACGGTGGCTCCAACGACGGCTTCCGGACGGCTGATCGCAAGGGTGGTGGATTCGCCGGGCCATGGTTTCCAAACCGGCACGAGCTGCGGATTTCCCGCCTCAAACACGGGAGCCAGCCCGGAAATCCCGACATTCCACACGGGTGAGGCCACCAGAATCCAGCGCTCGATCCATGCGTCGTTCGCACGGGTCGTTAGGGCAAGATCGGAAACTGCGGGCATCTCGCTTTGCCAGACAAATTCCTGCTGTCGGGCCCCAAGGCGGACCTCGATGAAGCCCTCTTTCACCACCGCGTTCGAGGTGATGACATTCTCGCCGGGCAGCAACGGAATCCGCAGCGAAACCGCATTGCCAAGGGGCGAGAAGCGACTGACCACTGTGCGGACCTGCCAGACGAGACCGATCTCGATCTGACGGTTCACGCCAATCGCGGTCTGCAAGTTTGGATGATCGTAGCTGGCCTCATCGGCCGTGGTTTTCCGGATGCGGGTGAAAAACACCTGACCCTCCGGAATACCGCCGGTCCGCACGCCTCCGACTTGCCAACCGGGCGCGTCGATCGTTACTCGCCGCGGACGCAGGCGGTATGTCCACTGCCATTCAGTTAGGTCGGCGAGCAACCCTTCGATCATGACGTGGTGCACACCGGCGGGCAGCACGATCCACAGGAAACCATCATCCCGACGCACAGTGGACTCGGATCCCCCGTTCAGCTTCACCGATACGGGAGACCATTCCGGCAAGCGCCCGGGCAGCGGCACCGCCGTCCGAGTGGCCGTGTGAATTTCCACGTCCATAGTGATTTTCCGATCCCGCAGAGTGAGACCGACATGTGGAATATCAGCGGCGGTCGGATAAGCATCGGATGTTTCCGTGAGTCGGGCGCGCAGGGTTTCGAGCATCTCCTTGTCCGGGAGCT
>CAYRLT010000354.1:0-1715 GCA_964425095.1 uncultured Luteolibacter sp. | reverse complement strand
TCCTTGGCTTCACGATCCTGGTCTTCCCTCTGGGCCTGGCAGGTCTCGCCCAACTGTCAACCAAGCGACTGAAGCTCATGGGAGGTTTCAGCATGTTGGCGGGGGCATTCGCGCTCATGGCATCACCCAGCCACCCCTTGCTGCCGTTAAGATCGATCGCGGACCGCTCGCCGAAATTGTCCGTTTTCCTCAAACCTTATTTTGCATTTCAAGAGCGTTCGCACGCGGGAAAGGATTTGCTCAAGGATCTGCCTGCGGAGGTTCGGGAACTGGGCATACTCGCCAATGGGGATCAGAACCTCATCCACCTGTGGGGGAATCGCGAGGCTCCGCGCAGTGTGAGATTCTTTCCCGGAAACGCAAACGCCGACTCGGTCTTCGAGCAGTCTCCGGACCACCTCGTCATCGCAGGTGCGGGCGAGGGTATCTTCGTGGAAGTGACGCGCCAAATTGCGGGCGATTCGCGTTTTGAGCTGGTTTCCCGCCAATCTTATAGCACGAAAAGCGAACGCGGCGCGGAAACCTGGTCTCTCTACCGGAAACGGAATTCCACCCGCTGAGCCCTTAACGATTCGCATTCCATGGACAGTAGTAAAATCAAGGCGATCATCGTCGCAATCATTACGGTTTTTGCTGCCCTCTATCTAGGCATCAAGGCCGCCACCGCACAATTTGAAACCGTCGCATGGGTCGTCGGGGCCGGAGGAGCAGCTATCTGTTTTCTGCTTGAAAAGAAGATCTGGCTGCTTATCCCCTTTCTGGGGGCTATAAACCTCACTTTGATGATTCCCGGAAAGCCCACGAGCTTGCAAGTAGCTCAAGCCTTGGTCATTGGCTTCTCCATATTGATGCTTCTGACCCGCAAGCTCCCGTTCCGGCTCAAGTTCACGGAGTTGGAATTTTGGATCCTTTTCCTTCTAATGTCGGTCTTACAGGTCTATATGCGAAACCCGACCGGTTTGAATATTCTAGCAAGCGACACTGTCGGCGGCCGCCCGTATGCGTTATTCCTGCTAACCTTGCTGACGGCCTTGGTCTTGGCCGGGTTACGTGTTCCCGCCACGGAATTACGAACAGCGATGAACTTGAGCATTTTTGGTGGAATCCTCAATTTAATCGTTGGTGTCGTCGGTATGCTGGTCCCATCGGTCGGCTATTGGTTCGGAGTAGGCTCCTCGACTGATACCGACAACAATAATGAAGCCATCGATGAAGGCCGTGCAACTCGTATCACCACATTTGTCTTTATCCCCATCACCCTAGCCAGCTGGGTATCCAGCCGAATCAATCCTGTTAAGGGATGTCTCAGCTTGCGCTGGGCACCTCTGATTCTTCTTTCGGTCGCGTTTGCCGCTTTGAGCGGTTACCGGAATGTGATCGCCTCCGTCGGGTTGACCTATTTGGTCGGAATTTTCTACCATGGTCGCATGGCATCGGTCCTTGCCGCAGGACTGATGGGGGGGCTCGGGCTCTTGTTTCTGGCCATTGGCAACATGGTCATGCCCTTTCCTCCCAATGTTCAGCGCGCGCTCTCGGTTCTCCCCGGCACTTGGGAAGAACGCCACGCGCTGGATGCGAAGTCCTCAACAGATTGGCGTGTGGAAATCTGGACGGAGGTCTTGATGACCGATCAGTGGATCAAAAACAAGGTTCTCGGCGACGGTCTAGGCTTCACCACCCACGAACTCGCCATTCAACAAAAGATTGGCGCAATG
>CAYRLT010000353.1:0-1854 GCA_964425095.1 uncultured Luteolibacter sp. | reverse complement strand
GATGCGAGACGGCGTGCTGAAACGCCTGATCGGAAAGTGGCTCAAGGCGGGTGTGATGGAGGCGGGGAACGTGAGTTGGGTGTAACCCGTCTTCCGCGAATGCGGAAGACGGGAATGGTTCACGAGTTAGGGAATATTGGGCATGACAAGAACGGCCTCCTTTGGGAAAACATTGGTGTTTCCGAACAATGTGATTCCCAGGCAAGGAGGCCGAGTCATGATGATGGCAGAAAACACGACGGATGGCAAGTTGGAAAGACTGCTGAGCGCGGCAACCGATCTGTTCGACTTTGTTCAGCGGTCGGCCGAGAAGGGGATGGCGATTCACGAAGTCGAAGAGGGGATTTGGCAACGAATGCTTCAAATGGGGCACGACGCCCTGGGGCAGTTCCTCGAACGTCAGGGAGATGGGGATTTGGGCGAGATGTTGACGATGCCGGACGGACGCGAGGCGAAGCGATTGGAGCAACCGCATGCGCGCTGCTATCAGTCGATTTTCGGAGAGTTTCAACTTTCGCGGACCGTGTATGGAACGCGCGAGGGACAAGAAATCGAGTTCATTCCGCTGGACGCCCGTTTGCAATTGCCTGAAAACGAATTTTCCTACGTGTTGCAGGACTGGGCTCAGGCCTTGGGCGTGGAACATGCGTTCGCCCGGACGGCGGAGGTTCTGTGCATGATCCTCGGGCTGAATCTGCCGGTCCATAGCCTGGAACGCATGAACCGAAAGATGTCGGAGAGCGTGGCAGACTTCCGAGCATCGCGGCCCGCGCCGGCGGTGAAAGACGAGGGAGCGATTCTCGTGGCGACCGCCGACAACAAAGGTGTTCCGATGCGGCGCGGGACCGATCAACTTCCGGCGGGCGCTCGTCGAAAAAAGGGCGAAAAGGCCAACAAAAAACAAATGGCCGCCGTGGGCTGCGTCTACACGGTGGACCCGAAAATCCGCACCGCCGAGGACGTGGTGGCCGCCCTGTTCCACGAGCATTCGCCGCGAAAAAGCGACGATCCCGAACCGGTGGCCCAACAGAAACGGATATGGTCGAGTTTGAGCGGCCAGCGCGACGGGCGATTTTGTCAGGCCGAAGAAGAAGTCTTCTCCTGGATGGCCGACGACGTGAAATCGCGGCGACGCCGGGGCCAAAAGATCGTGTGTGTGATGGACGGCCAGCCTTCGTTGTGGGCCATGCGGAAGACCTATTTGTCGAGCGAGAACGTCGTGGAGATTTTGGACCTGCTTCACGCGACGCCGCGATTGTGGGAAGCGGCGTACCTGTTTCACCGCGAGGGAAGTGAAGCGGCCGCCTCGTTTGTTCGGAATCGGCTGTTGCGAATGCTTCGTGGCGAGGCGGGCTACGTCATCGGCGGCTTGCGGCAGATGGGAACGAAGCGCGGATTGCGCGGCCGCCGACTGGCGAAACTGACGACGATCTGCAACTACTTGAGGAAGAATCTTGCTCGGATGCGTTACGACAAATATCTGGCTGCGGGCTATCCGATTGCCAGCGGCGTGATCGAGGGCGCGTGTCGTTATGTGGTGAAGGACCGAATGGAACGTGCGGGAATGCGATGGACCGTGGAAGGAGCGCAGGCCATGCTGGCTCTGCGAACCACCCACATCAATGGCCAGTGGAAGGATTTTCAAACGTATCGCATCCGACGAGAACGACAACGACTTTACCCTCAACAAAAGTGGCTAAAACAAGTAACTTGGCCTTTGGCTGCATAGAGCGGAAGACGGGTTACACCCTAATCTTTCCCGTCACGACGACCGAGAAAGTAGCAGTCGATGAATATGAGATCGATCTTAACTTTGACAAAGCGCGCAAGATTATCGTGCGATGCAATGCTCTG
>CAYRLT010000352.1:0-20681 GCA_964425095.1 uncultured Luteolibacter sp. | reverse complement strand
CGTTGCAGATCGCCTAATAAACGTGCCGGTTCCCGCAATTCCTCCTCCGGCACTGGCGCCAGCAACATCACCTTGGTCCCCTCCTCCATCGTCGCCAACGCATTCACGATGTCCGCTGCGCCCATCCGTTCGAGCCGCTCGCCGGTTTCCGGATCATGCGGAATTCCCGCCGCCGCCCACAACACGCGCAAGTAATCGTGAATTTCAGTCGCCGTAGCGACCGTCGAGCGCGGGTTCAGTCCGCCGCTGCGTTGCTCGATGGCGATGGCCGGGCTCAGCCCTTCGATGGAATCGACATCCGGTTTCTCCAATTGATCAAGAAACTGCCGCGCATAGACTGACAAGCTTTCCACATACCGCCGCTGGCCCTCGGCGTAGAGCGTGTGAAATGCCAGCGATGATTTCCCAGATCCACTGGGCCCCGTGATCACGACCAGTTTCCCCCGCGGAATATCGACATCGATATTCCTCAAGTTATGCTGCCGCGCGCCACGAATCCGGATCATGTCCACCCACCCAGAAAAACCCGGAGCGCGCCAGTTTCCAAGTTCCAATCACGGCAAGTCCATCGGGAGATCGTTTATTCAGGAAGACCTCTGGAAATTCAGGCTGACGTAAACCTGGAATCTGCATTTTGAACCACAACCGGAGCGCAGCGGAGATAGACGAACTGGCAATTCAAAAAATGAGTCAAATTACACAGAATACACAGATTTTAAATGAGTTATGACTCTCTGTGTAATCCCTGAAATCTGTGGTTAAACGGCCCCGAAATACACCTTTCAACTGAGGATTTTAGTCCCTTACTCATCAAAATTGAACAGGTTTGCGACGATTTTTAACCACAGAGGCACAGAGGGAAGACAGAGGGCACAGAGAAGAATCGACGAAATTTCCTCTGTGTCCTCCTCTGCCCTCTGTGTCTCTGTGTTTGGAAAATGCAGTATTGACCGAGTGTTTCGACAAGGCCATTGGTTCCGGCTCCGCCGGGTTGGGGTAAAAGATTGCAAGAAAACCCCAGACATGGCAGGTAGCAAGTCCTCTATGGCATTGTTCCGTTGCCACCACACCACCATGAAATCATTCATCCGAAAAGTCCTCACCGCCACCGCCGCCTTGATGGTCGTGACTCACAGCTCAGCCGAAAAAATCCCTGCGGACGCGAGCGAAAAAATCGCGGCCGCCACGCCGGACAAGCCGTTTGCGAAACCGCTCAAAGCCCGCAAGATGCTGGTGTTTTCCAAAACCAATGGTTTCCGTCACGAATCCATCGCCACCGGCAAGCTCGCGCTCGAAGAATTAGGCCGCAAGACCGGCGCCTTCGAAGCGGTGGTTTCCGATGATCTCGCCAACTTCGAAGCCGCGAATCTCAAGCAGTTTGACGCCGTCTGTTTCCTCAGCACGACCCAGAATGTCTTTGCCCCGCATCCCAATGAACTAAAAGCCATGTCCGAGGAGGCCAAGGCCGCTGCGGTGAAACGCGAGGCGGAGCTGAAAGACAGCCTGATGAATTTCCTGAAATCCGGTGGCGGATTTGTCGGCATCCACGCCGCTACCGATTCCTGTTACGAATGGCCGGAATACGGGAAAATGTTAGGCGGTTATTTCAATGGTCACCCATGGGGTGCCAAACAGATGGTCAGCATCAAGGTGGAGCCAGGGCAGGAAAAACACCCACTGGTGGCGATGTTCGAAGGCAAGAATGTCGAATTCCCCGAAGAAATCTATCAATTCAAAGAGCCCTATGATTCCAAAGCCGTTCACATGCTGTTGCGCCTCGACACCGAGAAAACCGACATGACCGTAAAAGGCATCAAACGGACTGATAACGACTTCGGAGTCTCATGGGCCCGCCACTGGGACAAGGGCCGGATCTTTTACAGCTCTCTGGGCCACAATCACGAGATCTATTGGCACGAAAAAGTCGTCCGCCACTACCTCGCCGGCATCCAGTGGGCGCTCGGCGATTACAAAGTCGAGGTGAAATAAGGAGGGTGGACACTCCTGTCCACCAAGCCAATGAGATGCGAAAGAAGAGTGCCTTCAGCGCGTCCCTTTCTCCACCCATTGTCACCAACGACATGAGTGTCGTGGCTCCATTCTCAAATCCACCCTTGACTACGGTTTCTCCTCTGGCTCACGAGTCTCCGCATCCATCGGGTGCTCTTCTTCATGCCATTTTTTTGAAACCCTGCCATCCCACCAGGCGAAGTTCATCGGATAAATGTCCGGATCGAACATGACATGATAGAAATGCCAAATCACAATCGCGAGGCAGGCAAGGATCGCTTCGTAATAATGGATCGTCACCGCCACATCGATCACCCACCGCGGGACCCATTGCGTGACATCGATCTTGAGCCAAATCGCCATGCCGGTGATGCCCATCACCACGGTGCCCCACACCACGGCCCAATATTCGATTTTTTCCGGGTATCCAAAGCGCCCGAACTTCGCCTTCGGCTTGCCCATGGCGAGGTGACTGACATTCGTCGCCACGTCACGCGCATCGCTCCAGCGTGGCCACAAGTCTCGCAATAGCCGGCGACCCTTCGTGGTGAATGTCACGTAGTAAATATGATAAGCGCCGCTGCCCATCAGCACCAAGCCGGCAGCGCGGTGAATCCAGATGCGGATATCCTCGGTGCCCATCAGGTGTGCGAACCAAGTGTTCGGAAACTTTAAGGCAAACCCCGTCACCGCAAGCACGATGAAACTCGACATCAAAAGGAAATGTTGGACCCGTTGGCAGCGGTCCATGCGAATGACCGTTTCACCCTGCGCCCGCCGCCGGGCCGCCACTTTGCGGCACCATGCCACGCCATTGTGCAGGCCCAGAATGCCCACCGTCAGCCCGATCAACATCAGATAGATCCGCTTCACCCAATGATTCACCACCATACCAATCTCGTCGCTGGCCGCTTCATCGGCATGAATCCGACCGCCCACAAAGCCCGAGCTCGCGCCGGGATGGCACTTACCGCAGGTCTCTAGCAAATGATTCGAATGAATCGATGAATCCGGATCCTTGGATGACAAAATCCGGTGATAGCCGTGACAACTCGCGCAATTGGCCGCCAGCGTGGAGCCGCCAGCCGTCGCCAGTCCGTGATAGCTTTCGAAGAAGGTGTTCACTCGGTCGGCGGGCATTCCGAAGCGGCTGTTGATCCGCTCGCTCGCATGGCATTTGCTGCAAGCTTCCGCTGTCTTGAATGACGATGAGGGATCGGCCAGCCCGATGATTTGGTGCTCGGAATGGCAGTCGATGCAGGTCGGCGCATCGGCCTCGCCATCGACCATCGCCTTGCCGTGAACGCTTGCCGCGACATCGTCCGCCTCTTCGCCATGGCATTCGCCGCAGGTTTTCACCAAGTTCGCATGATGAATACTGGATTTCACGGAGTTCCGTGGAAACACCTCGTGCGTGCCGTGACAATCTTTGCAGGTGGCCGCCGTGTCACTGCCTTTCCCGAGGGCGATTCCATGCACGCTCGCACCAAAGCTTTTGGATTGTTTTTCATGGCAACCCGCACAATTCACCGGCCGCGCCGCCTTTTCATCGTCCGGGTGGTCCGCCGTCAGATCCTGATGACACTCGGCGCATTGGGTTTTTCCATGCACGGATGGCTTCAACTTCGCGGGATCGACCAATAGGGACTTCTTTTGGCCGTCGGGCATGTCTTTGGTCAGTTCCTTGTCATCATGGCATTCAAGGCAGGTTTCATCCGGTATGGTTTCTCCGGCGGCCCACAGCGGACACAGTGAAATGGTCAAGAATGACAACCATGGGATGAGATAGGATTTCATAAGATTGGAACTCCTGTTGGGAAACTGATCCGTGCCGTGTGCAACATGCAACACCGAGGCCCACCATCATCCGCAGGCAGCAAGATCTGTTTCCAGCCCGTTCATGGTATGCCAATCACCAATTTCTAGCAAGACGCATTATGCAAAATGAACGGATCTGCTGCGCATCGTTTTGCAATTGTTATGCATCAATTGTGATAGCTGCCTCCGCATATTTTCCGATCTTGTCGCTGGCGCTTAAAATCATAGTTTTCAGACAACGAGAAAGACGAGTGATCATTTGCCGCTGGCAGGAAAAATTCCGCGTCAACCCCAGGTGACACCACTCACACCAAATCATCCTCTTATGCGCACGTCATTTGAAAGCACGACACGGTTGCTCGGTTTGTTATGGCTCCTGACATGTCCGCCGGGTGTATTCGCCGCCGAAGAAGCGACAACCGAGTCCAAACGCGAAATTATCTCCAATGAGTCCTGCCTCGAATGCCATGATGACAAGGACCTAACGAAAGAAACCCCCGACGGCAAAGAAGTATCGTTGTTTGTGGATCAAGAGATCCAGAAAACATCGGTTCACGCCAAGCTTCAGTGTGCGGAGTGTCACACCGATCTAACCAAAGAGCATCCGGATGGCCCGGCACCAGCCAAACCGGTCAATTGCGCCTCCTGCCACAAGGATCAAGCGGATGTCTATGCCACCAGCATCCATGGCGTCAGCCGTTCGATGGGCTCATCCGGGGCGGCGACCTGCACGAGTTGTCATGGCACGCATGACATGCTTTCTGCGAAGAATCCACATTCTCCGACGTTCAAGCTCAACCTTTCGCGGACTTGCGCCAAGTGCCATGACAACGCCGGCATCACCAAGGAATACCGCATGCGCTATCCGGACGTCGCCGCGCACTATCAGGATAGCATCCACGGACTCGGAGTGATGAAAAAAGGGTTGGTGATCGCGCCCTCATGCAATGATTGCCACGGGGTGCATGACATCAAGCGCAGCGTCGACCGCAGTTCGCCGATCCACAAAAACAACGTCGCCAAAACCTGCGGAACGTGCCATCTCGGGATCGAGGAAATTTATAACAAGAGCGTCCACGGCCAGTTGCTCACCAAGGGAGATTCGCTCGGCCCGGTCTGCACCGATTGCCATTCCGCGCACGACATTGAAACGCCATCGAATGTCCACTTCAAGCAAGCCAGCGATGCCAGTTGCGGCAAGTGCCACGGAGAAAGCCTGCTGCACTACCGTGATACCTATCATGGCAAGGCGATGGCATTGGGCGAGCCGAACATCGCCAGCGATGTGGCGGCTTGTTACGATTGCCATGGCCATCACGATATCCTGCCCGTCTCAAATCCGGAATCACGGCTATCCAAAGAAAAAATCCAGGAAACTTGCGCCAAGTGTCACCCCGGAGCGACGGTTGGTTTCACCAAGTACATTCCCCATGCGAATCCGCTCGATGGGAAAAAATACCCAGCACTGCACCTGACATTTCTCCTAATGACGGGACTCTTGGTGGGCGTGTTCGCCTTCTTCGGCGGCCATACATTGTTATGGCTCGGTCGGTCGATTTGGATTTACCGACATGACTCCAAAGCATACCGTGAGACCAAATTCGATAGCCAGCGCGACGACGAATGGTTCACGCGGTTCACTCCGTTCGATCGATTCCTGCACTTCCTGGTCGTCACCAGCTTCTTGTTGTTAGTGATCACGGGGATGCCGCTGAAGTTTTACTATACGGATTGGGCGAAAACCTTGTTCCACATCATCGGCGGAGCGCAAACCGCACGCGCGCTGCACCGCTTCGGGGCCTTGATCACCTTCCTGTATTTCGCCCTGCACTTGTTCGACCTCATCAAGACGTCATGGTTGAATCGCGGTGCGCTCCGGAATCCAGAAACCGGCAAGTGGGAGCTCAAGCGCTTCTTCGGAGCGGTCTTCGGCCCGGACTCGATGGTCCCGACTCTACAAGATTTGCGCGAATTCATTGCCCATCAAAAATGGTTCTTCGGCAAAGGACCGAAGCCGCATTTCGATCGCTGGACGTATTGGGAAAAATTCGATTATTTCGCGGTGTTCTGGGGGATTTTCGCGATCGGCCTATCGGGCATGGTGATGTGGTTTCCACAGTTTTTCACCGCCTTCCTGCCTGGCTGGGTGATCAACATCGCGCTGATTGTTCACTCGGACGAAGCGTTGCTGGCCGCCGGCTTCATTTTCACCGTGCACTTTTTCAACACGCATTTTCGATTGGAGAAATTCCCGATGGACAACGTCATTTTCTCCGGACGCATCTCGAAAACCGAAATGCTCCACGAGCGCAAGAGTTGGTATGACCGGCTCGTCGCCACGGGTCGCCTTGATGAATACCGAGTTCGCGATGAATGGGAGCGGTGGAAAAAAATCGCGCGGCCGATTGGTTTCACCTTCTTCGGCATCGGGCTCGTGCTGCTGGTCCTCATCATCTACGCCATGGTCACGCGCTTGGCGCATTGATCGGGGAGCGGAATCGGCACTGGGCAAAAAAGTGCTGCCAGGGAATCCGCGGCAAATCCGGACAAACTACCGTTGCTCCGATCAAGGCCTGGCGGGGTTCGCTTGCCGAACCTCCACGGCCCCTGACAGCAGCGGCAGCGAAACCCAGCACGCCGAGGTTCGCAATGCCTATTTTTAAAGCCTCAGTTCCGCCGCATCCAGAGATACACCCAGCGCTCCGAAACCGCTTTGCCGTTGGCGTCTTGCAGTTCGCAGGTCATGTCGATCTGATTGAGGTCTTTCGTGGGATCGATGACAAAAAACGCGCGCAGCACCTGCGGCATGTGGAGCTTGTCGCTGCGGCCCAGTCCGGCGGGCAAATCATCGACATTCGCCATGCTCATATCGTCCAGGCCGACGTGGAGAAGTTTGGCCTCTTTTTGATTGAGGGTGACGACGGGTTTGAAACCGGAAATATCGTCCCACTTGGGATCGCCGACTTTGGCTTGCGGCTGAAGGGGTTTGGCGAAATCGACTGCGATGAGGATTTGCTCGGGTTTTTGCACTGGAGTGCCGGAGCGGGTGGCGCGCACGGCGAACATTCCGGATGGCGCGGGATCGCGCATCCAGCGCAGGCGATAGTGAAAGCGCGATGGCACGCCGACTTTGAGGCTTGGCTGGGGTTCCCACACGAGGACCACGTTATCGCCAGTCTCATCGATCGTCGGCATCTCGATGAGGTGGAGTTTCCCTTGATCGAATCCTTTCACCGGCTCGACGCGCACGCTCGGGCGCTCGTGGTAGCGGGCCTCCTTGTCCTGGTATGAGGAAAACGAGCGATCGCGTTGAAGCAATGACCAAGAGCGCGGTTTTTCCATCGTGAACACGCAATGGCGGAATTGGTGGTCGGTGTGTTCCAGCGGGCGATAATGCAGGTTTCCGCTATCTAACTCCATCAGCAAGCCGTCGTTGTCATGCACTTCCGGCCGGAAATCCAAGGGTTTCGGGTGGGTGCCTTCGCCGAACCAATACATTGAGGAAAACGGTGCGATTCCGAGTTGTTGGACGGGCCGCCGAAGGGTGATTTCCGCTTCGATGTCCATCACGGTTTCCACGCCGGGAGTGATGGTGAATTGATAGGCGCCCGCCACGCTCTCACCATCCAGCAGCGCCCAGGCGGTGAGCGATTTCGAATCCTTTTCCGGACGATTCAAGTGGAACTCGGTGAAGTGCGGGAACTCCTCGGCCACGCCCGGAATCCCGCTGTTGATCGACAACCCACGCGCGGAAAGTCCGTAGGGCGCATTGGCTGGGATCGCGCGCAAATAGCTGGCCCCGAGGAACACTAGGAACTCGTCCATGTAGTCCGGCGTGTTCAAGTGACAGCGCGCGCGCCAACCGGCATAGCCTTGCGGCGGTGGCGTCCCGGCGGGAATCTTTTGTTTGCCGTAATCGAACAAGCTGAGGTCGAACTTGAGCGGCGTGGACTTGCCACCCACGACCTCATGAATCGTCACCATCTCCTTGGCCGTCCAACCGGGGTGGAAAAAGTCGATGGAAAACGGCAGTTTTTCCTTCGCCCACAACCCGGAATCCATCTTGAAACGGATGTCGCGGTGCTCGTCGTAACTCAGGTTTTTCCAAAAATCGTGGAGCACCAGTTTGGATGGCGCGTGAGGCGCAGCGGCTACGGCGCGGGCCTTTTCACGCAGTTGATCAAAGGAAAAATCCGCCGCCAGCGCGGTTTCCGCATGGCTGCCAAGCAAGACGACTAATGGAAGAAGCAAACGACGGTGACTTGTCATGCCGGAGTTTATGGAACACCCAGCCGCGAATGGCAACGGCAGGATGAAACGCGAAGTCAGTCCCGTGCTTCAAGGATCGGCGGAACGTGTCCGCCGATGCCCATGAAGAGCCAATGAGGTGAGCGAAGCACTTCCCATTGTCACTTCATGGTCTGGGCGGGCACGTTACGCCCCTCCTGGTTCCAAAGCAGTCCGGTGCCTCACCACGGAAGAACCAAGGGGTCGATTTTCAATCTGGAGGAGGCCTCGGGCGTGTGCAGCTCGCGCTTGATGGGATCAAAAACGAAAGGCTGCCCACTCGCAGGATCTTGGGTCACAAACACCGCGTCGATCGCGCTGAGCGGGGTTCCCGTTTGTTCGAGGATGAGTAGATCGAGAGCGGCTTACAGCTGGCTGCTGACGATGGCGATTCGAAGGTAGTTTTTACTCCATGCTTCGAAACCGGGCAGCGCCTCTACCCATTCCCGCCCCGGGTCCGAAAGATGCGAAATATCGACTTGCGGGCTGAACGACTCAATCTGCGCCAAACTGAGCGTCGGAAGCTGAGTCACCCACGCATTGAACAAACTGGAATAGGCATGCGCCACGGCGTCGGCGTCGGGTAGATTGCCGTTTCTCGCATCGACGATCATACCCGGAAACACCAAGTGCTCCGAGTCGGTGTTCCACTCTCCCCGCATCCCATGGCGCGTCTCCCTTGAGGAACCGGCGAAGCTCTTCGGAGAGCGGCGGGGCCAAGTCCTTGATGAACGCGTCGAGCTCAACGAGCATAAGGAACGCATTCAACCATCAGCTCTCGGCAATTCCTCGAGATCCTGAAGATCTTTCGGGCGTCCGCTGGCGAGCTTGTTGATTTTCAGATCCTCTAGTGAAATGAAAGGCACCATCATTCGACCCACTTTCACCAAGTCCCGCCGTTCATAACAGCCGCTAAATTCGATGCCCGGAATATTTGTGAACAGCTCCAGCCTCATCGGCTCGAAACCCATTCTGATGATTTTTTTACCGTCAGTGATCATATCGGTGGAAACCGCATCCGGCGGAAATCCGAATTCCTGTAGGACGGTGACGACTCGTTCGGCGTTTCTGGGAGACGCGTCGATCCAAAGATCCAGATCACCCGTGTAGCGGGGACGGGAATGATGGATCACGGCGTAGCCTCCGATCACCATGAAGCGGACTTCATTCCGCAGGCACAACTTCAAGAAATCGCTGAAGTCTGCCGCCAATTTGATCTTTGCCATAAAAAGGTTCGCGGAGTTTTTCGAGAGCATTCAATCGTTCTGCGGGTGTCGCAGCGCGCCAGTAAGCGCGGGTTTCGGCCTCCGCTTCGGCAAAGCTATCCGCGATGACGATCTTCCAGCTGGCACGACGGCGGGCGGCGCGGGCTTCTGCGGATGTGGAAAGGGGTGGCGACTTTGCTTGGGGCACGTCGAAAGAGTCCCATATTTGTCGCGACAGGTCAACGGAGTGTTAAGGAGGGTGGACACTCATGTCCACCTGCCTATGAGGTGAGAAAGCCTGGTGCCTTAGGCGCGTTCACTTTCTCTTCCCATTGGCACCACGACAAGAGTGTCGTGGCTCCTGCATGTTCTTAAATCGGTGCGATGGATTCCAAATGCAGAACCGGCGTTCTCGTCTCGTTGGATTTTTCCAAATCCAGAGTGAGATGGATCGCCCAATCATTGAGATCGTCGGGATCAATGAGGGTTTGGTGAATGGTAAGGCCGTCTTCGGAAATGTGGGTGTGGCGGGCGTTGCGGGCTTCGGGATCAAGGCGGATCTGGTGGCGGGCGGCGTGGTAGGTGTTGAGCTGTTGGAGCAGGCGCTCGTTGGACCAGAGCTTGCCATCGGAATCGTGGTGGGCGATCAGGCTGAGAGCGGCCTCGGTGTCGTAGCGCGAAAGCGCGGTGACGAGGGTGAGGACGTGGTTGCGGAGGTGGCGGGTGAAGGCTGCTTTGTTCTTCGTATAAGGGATTTTGGATTGTAGATCGTGGATCGTGGATGGAAGAGAAGAAGAGGAAGATGGACGCGGCGCGTCGGGGTTTTTCATCGCTTGCCATTCGTCTAGCATGCTGGAGTCGGTGTGGCGGACGATGAGTTCGAGGAACGACTCGGCTTCGTGGAGGTGCTCGGTTTTGGCGGTGTCGGGCACGGTTTGGGCGAGGACTTTATACACCTCGCCGAGGTGGCGCAGCAACACGGCTTCGGCACGTTCCAACTTGTAGGTTTTGACGTAGTCTTCGAACGATTGGTAGTTCTCAATCATCTCGCGTGCGACGGTCTTGGGCCGGACGTTTTCGCTGCCGAGATAAGGGTGGCGGAGTTTGAAGGCGTTGAAGACGGTGTAAATGAATTCGGCTCCGGGTTTGGGGTGCTCGACCTGGTCTAACATTTCGATTCGGGCATCAAATTCCATGCCTTCGTCTTTGAGCCTGCCCATGAGCTCGGATTTCAATAGATCGACTTGTTTGCGGAGCACGATGTCCGGGTCTTCCAGAATCGACTCGATGAGTGAGATGACGTTGAAGGCGTAGTCTTCGGCTTCGGGGTCGAGCTGCGGTATGGCGTCTAGCAGGAAAAGGCTGAGGGCGTGATTGATGGAAAAATCTTCGGGGAGATCGACATCGACAACGACTTTCTGCGGGCCCTTACGTATGGCAGGCGGGATGATGTGGAGGATTTTCGCGCCGATGAGGCCGCGGAAAAGCTGGAAGGCGCGTTTTTTCAGCGCCTTCTTTTTGGCCGGCGGCTCGTGGCTTTCATCGATGATCTTTTTCAGTGCGGCGCAGCCATCTTCGGTGGTGCGGGAGAGGACGTTGAGCAGCGTGTGGTGGTAAACGGAGAAACTGGAAACGAGCGGCTCGGGCGGGGCGACCTGGAGTTTGGCGAAGGTTTGTTCGTCCCAATGCACAAAGCCTTTTTCCGGCGGCTTGCGTTTTTCAAAGGACTTCTTTTTGTTCGCAGCGGCTTTGGCGGCGAGGCGGATGTTTTCGATGATGTGCTCCGGGGCTTGGGCGACCACGTAGCCGGTGGTATCAAATCCACGACGGCCGGCGCGGCCGACAATTTGGCGGAAGTCGCGGACAGCTAAAATTTTAGTGCCGCGGCCGTCGTATTTGCACAGACTTGTTAGCATCACGGTGCGGATCGGGACATTGACACCGACGCCGAGAGTGTCGGTGCCACAGACCACTTTGAGCAAGCCGCGGGCGGTGAGTTTTTCGACTAACAACCGGTATTTCGGCAGCAGTCCGGCGTGGTGGATGCCCACGCCGTGGCGGATGATTTTCGAGAGCTCGCGGCCATAGGGGCTGCGGAAATCGGCGTCGTCGAGCGCGCGGGCGATTGCTTGTTTTTCCTCCTTGGTGCAGAAGTTGGTGGAAAGAAGGTCACGGGCGGTGTCGGCGCAGGCGTTCTGGGTGAAGTGGACGAGATAGACGGGCGCGCGGCCTTGTTCGTTGAGTTCGGCGACTTTTTCCTGAAGCTGGATGGTGGAGTATTCGAATTCTAACGGGACGGGACGTTGCTCGGACTGGACGAGGGTGGTGGGCGCGCCGGTTAGATCGGTGAGTTGTTTGGAGAAAAACGACGAATCGCCTAGCGTGGCGGACATCAGGAGAAAGCGGGCACGCGGCAAGGTGAGCAGCGGGATTTGCCAGGCGGCGCCACGCGAGTGGTCGGAGTAATAGTGGAACTCGTCCATGATCACATCGTCCACTGGGGCGTGCGCGCCGTCGCGGAGGGCGATGTTGGCGAGGATCTCCGCGGTGCAGCAGATGACCGGCGCGTCGCGGTTGACGGTGGCATCGCCGGTGATCATGCCAACGTTTTCCGGGCCGAGCACATGGCAGAGCGAGAGGAATTTTTCGTTGGCGAGCGCCTTGATCGGGACTGTGTAATACGAACGGCGGCCCTGGCAGAGGGATTTGAACTGGAGCGCTAGGGCGACGAGCGATTTGCCCGAGCCGGTGGGGGTGTTGAGGATGACGTTGTTGCCGGCGAAGAGTTCGAGGATCGCTTCTTCCTGGTGGTCGTAGGGCTCGGTGCCCGTGGCGGCGAGGTATTCGAGGAAAACGTTGAGGATGTCGTCCGGCGTGGGGTTTTCGGGGAGATTCTTGCGGCTGAGCGGGGCGGACATGGCGATGCGAACATTGAACATCGAACGCCCAACGTTGAACATTGAAATAAGAGGAAGAGTGGATCGCCTCAGTGCTTGCTAGGGAGTCGAAGGACTTTGATACCGGGTATCGTGTCGAAGTGTGGGTCGCGATGCACGAGGATGAGGCCCGCTGCATCCGCGACTCCGGCGATGAGAGCATCAGCCAAGGGCAGGCGACCTGGTGCGGCATTTCGCAAGCGGATCGCAGCAAGGGAGGATTCGGCATTTACGGGCAGCAGAGTGGTCAGGCTGACCGTGTATTGAAGGAAAACATTTTCCCGCTCTACTACCTCGGATACCAATTCACGTAGTCTTGTATCGAGCTCCACCCAAGAAGGGGCCGCAAGGGCCACGGTGCTTGGGCCTTGGGCAAGCAGGTTTTCGACTTCGTCTGCACCAGGTTCATCCAAGTAGTGGGCAAGAATGGCGGAAGTATCGAGTAAATGGGTCATTTGAGCTGGTTGGAGCGAATGGATTCGTCAGCGGATCGCTCCGCGAGCAAGTCGGCGCTTGGGTTTTGCTCCGATTTGAGGAATCGCTTTCCGGCTCCTCGCAGGCTGGCGGCGATGACGGATGGCTCAGGCAGGACGATGCAGCGGATTTCATCGGGCTGGGAAGATAGCTGCCAGTCGATTCTGGATCCGCTCTTGAGGCCGATGCGATTGGCGATCGCTGCCGGGATAGTAATTTGATTTTTTCCTGTGACGGTCGTAATCATGGGAACATAATTCCCCATGACGGTCACTATTTCAAGGAAATTCCGTTCATCTTGATTTCCGAACGGTGGAGCAACTTTGCAATTGAAAAAAGAAGGACGGAAACGAGCCCGGAAACCGTGGCTAAAATCTTATAGGTGCTTAGTGAGGCCAGGGTGTCGTCGTGCCAGATGAGTTTCCCGGTCTGATCATAACAGGCCGGCTCAAATGGGCGGCGGGAAGAGCCAGGTGGCGGCGTGGCGGAGCGGTGCGGAGCGGTCCTGATCCAGAACGTCCCGGGAGCCATTGAATCTCCGATGGGTTGCAACTCTCCATTGGCAGAAGCAAGTATGGTCCTGCCCTTGCGATCGATTAGACCTGCGCCTTTTGAACCGCTCACTGGGAGTAATTCATGATCTGTAAAATTCGTAGCCCACAGCGGGCTATCAAGTTGATAGATTGGTTGCACCAAGGTCTCGCCATTGCGGTTGATCCATCCGCAGTGAACAGCGCCTTGACTGACGGCAATTTCGATTTTAGCCATGTCAAATCGATCGAAGTTGCCAGCATTCCGGTAACGGAAAGGAATTAAGATTTTTCCGTTTCGATCAATGAATCCGCAACCGCTCGCCAATTTTGCGGAGCACATCTCTTTCTCATCTAATCCGGCGAGTGATAAGAAATAGAGAGGAACGACGAGATGGCCTTCTCGATCAATTACGCCCCACTTGCGATTAACCGCCACACAAGCCCTGCCGTTTCCGTTGAAGCCATGAGTGTCATCCCACTGGAAGGGAATGACCGTTTTTCCACTGCGGTTGATGAAGCCCCATCGGCCATCTTTAAAAACGGCGGCGGGGTCCTCAGCCTTGAAATCCACGACTTTTTGCCATGTTCCGGGAAAGGCGGGACCGCCATCCTTGAGAATCCACCGGAATTCACTTCCTTGTTCGATCAAGGTCATTTCATCGGAGCGGAACGGCTCGCTTGGCTGGTCGAATGGGTTGAAGCCAGCTGGTGAATGGGGCGTTTTATTTCCAAACCTGTCGATTCGGTAATGCTGACTTCCCGCCATCCCGAATAGCCGGAGCGTGGGAATCCAGCGCAGAAAAAACATCCGGGTCTTTGTCATTTCCTGTTGCACGGAAACCAGCGCGTGACCATCTGGTCCGAAAGGAGTCGCCGTGTTCCAGTCGGCGTCGATTACCATTTTACCGCTGCTGTCGATATATCCGATTTTACCGTTGGCACAGTGCACGGGAATACGGACACCGTTCTCCGGCGGCCGCAAAGCCATGATCATGCACGCAAGAGCCGTGATCAGGAAAATGCCGGAAGCGAGGTGTAGATGCCGGAAATTCATTTGATCGTTTGCTTGGTGTCGTCCCGGGAGAGTAGTTGGGCGGCAATCAATTCCGTAACCCGCACTTGCCGAGGATGAGGATTTCCTACTTTTGATAGTTTCATGCAGGCAACCAGCACTTCGGTGGGCAGTAATCGGATGAGCGAAATTGCCTCCGAATCTGATAAAGAAGAGTTCGAAAAAATTCTGATGACATATTGGGCTTTTATCCAAGGACCTGTGCCGCTGTTCGAAACAAGCTGCTTCAATGAGGCCTCGCGCTCGCTTTTCTGCCATAGAAGACGAGCTTCCAACATTGAAAGGGCTGACGGATCCCGAAGCTCCCTCAGCACGACAATCAGCTCGGGATGTTCGTTTGCCCAAGCTGTTGCGATTTCGATCAACGCTAAATATTCTTCCTGGTCGGTGTTATTCATGCCGAGTGAACCAGCCATCACATGGGCGAGCGTTCGCGTGGAAAATCCACCGGGTTCAATCTTGCGGAGGGCATCAGTGAAGTTGGCGATCGTCTCTCCCAAGCAGATAAGGGCGATATCGTTTTCTGTTTTTTGATATGATAGAAGAATGTTTTCGAGTTCTCCGCGATGGGCGAGGAGCAGTTGGTGCAAGTGGATGGCTCCATTGCTTGCGGCGGCATTAAGCCATGAGTCGTCGAGCAAGGGTTGTAATTTGTCGAGGTCCTTTCGAAACAGATAAGACGTGCGCGGACCAAGAGGAAACAATCCTTCAAAAAACGCTCCAAGCCGAAGTGGGTTCGTGACGGCACCGGCTGCTGGCAAGCCCTGTGGGAATTGCTCCGGATGAGTTGCGACGTAGGCCGCTAGCATCATAGACAGGCTGCGGGTGGTATCCGGACTGTTCCATCCTACTAAGTAAGATATGGGTTTATGAAGATCTGTGGTGAAAATCTCGGTTGGAGACATGCCGCTATTCAGTAACTTTCCCGCATTTGCAGTGGCAAGCGGGTCGGAGTGCGAGGCGAACAGATTCAGCAATTGAATGACGGCATCTGCTGGCGCTATCTGATCAGCCCGCGTAAATGCCATTGGTAAAAATAGGATTCCTAAAATGATTACGAGGTATGGAAACATTGAATATCGGAGTGGACACGAATGTAACTCAAGTGGCAATAGTATTGGATTGTTCGCTTAGTCAGTTACGCAGGAAACAATCGTGCCAACGATCGCTGCAAAGACGTCGGAAGCGTCGAACAAGTTTTCGGAGAGACTGGTGCCGTCAGATCCGCCGGCGATTAGGGGTCCTGATCGATCGAGTGCTCGGTTGTTGTTTTCCTTGCTGGGAGCTTTGGTCTGATAGAGCCGCTTGGTTTTATCCGCCTCATTTTGTTGGAAAACCAATTTCCCGCCGGCGCGCCACCACTCGGTGAGGCGGCGCAGTTCGCCACCTTCGAGCCAGACGCCGTGAGTGCCGCAGCGGTCGAGAATGACGCCGCTGTGGCCGGCGAAGTTGAGATGGCTCATGCGCTCCGAACACATCGGGCATTTTCGATAGACGACTTCATGGCTGAAGCCGAAATCCTCGCCGATCTGATTCATCTGCGCGTTGTCGAGCCAGACCAACGGATGGGTCTGCGAGTCGAGCAGCGCTTCAAGTTTTCCGGGATTGAAAAACATGCCGTGGCAGCCGTTGCATCGTTCGACCCGCATGGGTGGCTCGGTTTCGATCTCGATGACTGAGAGCGCCGACTCACACGACGGACAGGGAAGGGACGCATCCTGGCCGAGATCACGGAAATGGATTTGGCGCAAATCAATGTCCTGCCGCAGGCCGCAAAAAGGACAGAAGGTCATTGCGCCTTCGAGTCGTCCGCCACAACTGGAGCATTTCATGGACCGAGTTTCCCGAATTTGCGGGGCCGGTCAATCCCGGGCGGTGAGGAACCGAGTGGGGTCAGGGTCGAATGGCGCTAACTTTAGGGTAGTTTCGGTTTTCGAGCTTAAGTTAGCGCCATTCGGGTCAGGGTTCCTAGATGAGGGAGAAAACCAACCACAGATGAACAAGATGAAGGCAGATGGAGAAGATGGTCGCTCAATCCTCGACCCGTGAAGTGTTTCGCCTTGGAAAATGGACGCCGTGTGCGAATCTTGATCGCATTGTTGAGGTGGAGAGGAAGGATTGAGGCGCAGAGGAATTTTTTTTTCGGAATCATGGAACCATTCAAAAACCATTTTTCGTTTTCCAATGTGCGGCGCATCGCCGAATGCGTGAAAAACGCGCATCCGCCGTTTTCTGTCCCACGCTTCTGCCGGGGGCTGGAAGCCGCGTTGGAGCCTCTGGAGCTGAAACAACGCATGCACCTCGTTGCCGATCGCCTCGAAGCCGGCCTTCCAAGCCACCCGCCCGATTTGTTCGCGATTCTCGCGAAAACCTTGGCCAAAGATGCACCCGTTTCCCAAGGAGCTTCAAAAGGAGCTTCAAAAGGAGCTTCGCACGGAGCTTCGCACGGAGCTTCGCAAGGTTTGCGCGGCTTTGCCGTTTGGCCTCTGAGCGAAATCGTCGCCCGCCGTGGGCTCGATCATTTCGAGGAATCTATGTTGTTATTTAGCGAAATAACGAAATGTTTTACGGCGGAGTTTGCGATCCGGCCATTTTTGCGGGTTCATCAGGCACGCACGCTAAAGCAATTGCAGGCTTGGTGCGGGCATCCGGATGAGCATGTGCGGCGTCTCGTTTCGGAAGGCAGTCGACCATTGTTGCCATGGGGAGGAAACTTGCCGGAATTGCTGGTGCCGCCGCAGCCGACGCTTGGTCTGTTAGAGCGACTGCATCGTGACCCGAGCGACTACGTTCGGTTATCCGTCTCCAATCATCTCAACGATTTCAGCAAACATCATCCGGATCTGGTGATCCAAACGCTCACTCGATGGTTGAAGAATGCTCCGCATGATGTGCGGGTGGGAAAACTCGCTCGTCATGCCTGCCGCACGCTTTTGAAAGCGGGGCACCCCGGCGCGCTCGCTCTGCATGGCTACGGCTCCGCCAACTCGGTCGAGCTTGAGACCTGCGAACTCACACCGGCCAAGGTGAAACTTGGCGGCTCACTCGCCTACCGGGTAGTGGTGCGCAATCGCACGCGCCGTCCGCTCAAGGTGATGTTTGATTATGCGATCCATTATCGGAAGGCGAACGGCATGCTCAGCGCCAAGGTTTTCAAAGGGCGGATCCGTGAGCTCTCCGCAGGTGAGCGCTGGGAAATCACCGGCCAGCACTCGTTGAAACCCGTTACAACCCGCGTCTATCATTCCGGAATGCATGGCTTCGCGCCGCAACTGAATGGACAGGCGTTCCCGCCATTGGATTTCATGTTCACCCTGTGATGCCGGAAACGACTTGCCTCTTGGCACGGCAGGCGCTACCAGACGGCAGTTTTCGCACCACTCCATCGACCTCCATGCAACCGAAAAAAGTCGCCATTCTCACCGCCGGGGGCCTTGCCCCATGTCTCTCCAGCGCCATCGGCGCACTCATCGAACGCTACACCGAGATCGATCCAACGATTGAAATCATCTGCTACCGTGGCGGCTACAAAGGTTTGCTGTTAGGAGACAGCATCAAGGTTTCCCCCGCCATCCGCGAGAACTGCCATATCCTCCATGGCTACGGTGGCAGCCCGATCGGGAACAGCCGGGTCAAACTCACCAACGTCGTCGATTGCATCAAGCGCGGTCTCGTCAAGGAAGGCGAGGACCCGCAGGAAGTCGCGGCGCGCCAAATGATCAAGGACGGGGTGGATGTGCTGCACACCATCGGAGGCGACGACACGAACACCACTGCCGCTGATCTAGCCGCATTCCTTGAAAAAAATAATTACGACCTCACGGTCATCGGTTTGCCCAAGACGATCGATAATGATGTCTATCCGATCCGCCAGAGCCTCGGCGCATGGACGGCTGCCGAGCACGGATCTATCAATTTCACGAACGTGGTCGCGGAGCATAATGCCAACCCGCGCATGCTAATTGTCCACGAAGTGATGGGCAGGAGTTGCGGTTGGCTCACCGCCGCCACCGCCCGCCACTATCAGGACGGGCTGGAGCGACGCGAGTGGCTGCCGGAAATCGGACTCTCCAAGGAACGATTCTCCGTTCATGGTGTTTATATCCCGGAAATGGCGGTGGATTTTGACACCGAGGTGGCCCGCCTTTCCAAAATCATGGATGAGTACGACAACGTGAATCTTTTCATTTCCGAAGGGGCTGGTGTGGACGATATCCTGCGCGCGATGGAGGCAGCCGGACAAGCAGTCGTCCGTGATGCTTTCGGCCACGTGAAACTCGATAGTATCAATCCCGGAGCTTACTTCGCCAAGGAGTTCGCTCTCCGCATGGGTGCGGAAAAAACTCTGATTCAAAAAAGCGGGTATTACAGCCGCGCCGCCGCAGCGAACCATGCCGACCAACGCCTGATCAAAGGCTGCGTGGACCTCGCCGTGGAATGCGCCATGCGCCGCGAAGGTGGAGTCATTGGCCACGATGAAGATCGCAACAACACCCTCCGCGCCATCGAGTTCAGCCGGATCAAAGGCGGTAAGCCCTTCGACATCGATACCCCATGGTTCGAGGATTTACTCGCCACGATCGGGCAAAGCAAGGGCAAGAAGGTAGAAGCCGCCCACTGATCCGCCTAGTTGAGATCGCCATGGACGGACCGCTCTGCAGAGTCCATCGTCCGGCATGGCGAACATCGGCGAACGCGCATCCCTGAAAATCCTCCACGAAAAATCCTTCGGTCTCTACCTTGATGGCGGCGAGCTGGGCGAAGTCCTGTTGCCGCACCGCGAGGTACCGAAGGACAACGTGCTCGGCGCGTTTCTGGATGTCTTCATCTACACGGATTCCGAGGATCGGCCGGTCGCCACGCTCTTGAAGCCCTTGGTCATGCCCGGTGGGTTCGCGCGTTTGAAATGCGTGGCCGTCACCGGCGTCGGGGCTTTCCTTGATTGGGGTTTGCCGAAAGAGTTGTTAGTTCCATTTCGCGAACAAAAAGACCGCATGGAGATCGGCAAAAGTTACCTGGTCCATGTCCATGTCGATCCAGTATCCGGACGAATTGTCGCCTCCACTCGGATCGGCCGCTACCTCGACCTCACGCCGCATGCCTTCAAACCCGGCGATGAAGTCGATCTCGTCATTTTCGGCAAAACTGAGCTCGGATACAAAGCGATCATCAACGGGACTCACAGTGGCCTATTGTTTGCCGATGGCGTTTTCCAACCGCTTCATTCAGGGGAAAAAACCAAAGGTTACATCGCGGCGATCCGTGAGGATGGCAAACTCGATCTCACACTTCATGCTCCCGGCCGAGCGAGAATCGGCAGCTTGGAAGAATCCATTCTAGCAGAACTACAGGCGCGTGGCGGTTACTGGTCGATCGGAGATCACAGCACCGCGGCGGAAATTCACGACGAACTGGGCGTTAGCAAACGCAGCTTCAAACAGGCGATCGGAGCGTTGCTCAGAAAACGCCAGATCCTCATCGAAGAGCGGGGAATCCGGCTATTGGACTAAATTCTGCTTACGTTGGTTGCTCGCCGCGAGCCATCACGACCTTGCCGGTGCGCACGGTCTCGATGATGTTGAACTGCGAGAACATGATGATGGCGGCATCGATCTTCGGGCTGTCGCCGTTGATCATGACGATCATCGAAGTCGGCGTGAGATCGACGGTTTTGCCGGTGAAATGCTCCGCGATCTGCAGGGCCATCGAGCGCTCGGTTGGTGAACACTGGATCTTGACGAGCACCATTTCCTTGGTCACGGAATTGTCCGAAGTATGCTCGAAGCAATGGATCACATCGATGAGCTTGCCGACTTGCATGATGATCTGGCTGAGGCCTTCAGGATCACCCGAGACGCCGATGGTCATGCGGGAGAAATTCGCATTGCGGCCTTCGGAAACCACCAGCGAGTCGATATTGAATCCACGCCGTGAGAATACTTGGCAGATGCGCATCAGCACGCCGGGTTGGTTGTTGACGAGAACCGATAAGGTGTGGGTCGGGCCGCGCGAGACGATGGGAGTTGCGACCGGGGTTTCGGAAGTCACGATGGTGTGTGGCATGGCTTGGAAAATTTGAGAGTTGGAATGAAGGATTGGGAGTTGCGAATCACGTGGAACCGACGGGCTTGGCCATCTTGTGTTTGGGGGCCTCGGTAATCATGTCTTCAAGAGCCGCTCCCGCTGGAATCATCGGGAAAACATTGTCGGTCTTGACGCATTCGGCATGAATCAGGATCGGGCCATCGTTGTAATCGAGGGCTTTTTTCAACATTCGTGTCACATCCGCCGGGCGCTTGATGTGGACGGATGGAATGCCATAAGCGGTGGCGAGTTTGCAGAAATC